>NZ_JBSSBR010000027.1:0-40557 GCF_054059035.1 Thermostichus sp. MS-CIW-36 | reverse complement strand
TCCGGCGGTCGGCCCAGTACAACAAGGTAGCCAACCAGAAAATCCACCAAATGCTGTCGGGACAGGTGCGGCGGATGCTCACCTACAAGGCAGAGAAGTTGGGGATGTGGGTGGTGTTGCAAGAGGAACGGTACACCTCGCAGAAGTGCCCGCGTTGCCACATGCCCCACAAGCCCACTGGTAGGGAGTATCATTGCCGGGCTTGTGGCTTTCGGTTTCACCGCGACGGCGTAGGGTCGGTAAATCTGAGACGAAAGTATCTGGGGCAGTTTGATGTCCCAGTAGTTGGGGTGATGGCATCCCCCATCGGGTTGAGGTTTCGACCCCATACCCGGTGTAGCTCAGTAAGCAGGAGTCATTCTGCAACCTGAGAAAGAATCCCCCGGCTTCAGGCGGGGGAGAATGTCAAATAAGATGGTGGTGTATGATTTGAGCCGATGGCGGGCGATAAGAGGGGGAAGTCCTCATTCTGGGGTTAACTGCAGCTTCGTTGCCTGGCCGTCCTTGGGCTGCCGTTTCCAACACCTCAACCACGCCGAGCGCACCCATAGCATGAACGCTTCTGCTGCCCAACCCAACCCTGCTCACCCGGTCTTGATCTTCACCGATCAGATGGGTCGGCGCGGTGTTGTCCTGGACAACATTTACTACTCGGTAGGCTGGGCAGTGAACAACCACATTCGCCTTTACGACCCTTGCGTCTCTCGCAAGCATGCGTTGATCATCCGCATTCCCGATGAGAACCGGGTTGGATATGGCTATGTGGTGTTCGATGGCGGCTCTGGATCTGGCCGCAGCACCAACGGCCTATTCGTCAATGGGAAACGGGTTTTGTCCCATCGCCTTGAGTTGTTGGATAAGATAGGCTTTGGCCCGAATGTGACGGCAATTGTGGAGAGCACCGACCGCCTCACTCCCGAAACCCTGGCCGGTCTGTTAAAGCCTTTATCCCCCGGCGACCACAGGGCCCTGCTGGGATCCCAGAAGAAAACCTCGGAAGAGATCCCGAAAAAAAACGGCGACTTTACCGCCGCCTGATTCCCTGCCCCGAATTCAGCAGATGATCGAGCTCTGATTGCTGTGCCCCCCATTCCACCTGCGCTGAGCGGCTACTGGCAAAATGCCTTTGACCTAGAAGACCATCTGGGATCCTTCCTGGGCCTTGCGGCTGCCGATCTGCGGGAGAGGCTGCGGGCAGGGCAGCAAGAATTGGCGGAGTTGGGCCGGCGAGACTTTGGCTGGGATCGGGCAGATGCGTTTTATCGGGATCAGGTGGGATCCGCCTATTTGCTGGACTTGGCTGCTTGGCACCTGAGCAGCACCGACTACATCGGCGATACCTTACGCCTGGTTGCGGATCATGCCCGCGGGCTGGTGCTGGATTTTGGCGGCGGCATTGGCACCCATGCGATTGGGGCAGCCCTTTGTGGGGCGGTGGAGCGGGTCATCTTTTGGGACATCAACCCTGTGCATCGACAACTGGTGCGGCTGCGGGCCGAGAAGTTGGGCCTAAAAGAGCGGATCCACTGTCCAGAAACCTTCCCAGAAGGGATGCAGTTGGATACAATCCTCTGCTTTGATGTGATAGAGCATTTGCCAAGTCCGGCAGAGCAGTTGCGGCAGTTTTATGGTTGGCTACAGCCGCAAGGTAGGCTGTTGATCAACTGGTATTTCTTCAAGGGGTTTAACGGCGAGTTTCCTTTTCACCTGGACGACCCGCAAAAGGTAGAGCAATTCTTTCAGGTGCTGCAAAGCTGTTTTTTGGAGGTGTTTCACCCCTATTTCATTACCGCCCGCTGTTACCGCAAGTGGGATAAAAGCTGAGATTGGAGAAAACCAAGGTGCTGCGCTATTTGCGGATACTGTGGCTGTTTTGGAGCACCTCAATCGCGGCAGAAATGGAGTACCGTGCCAATTTTTTCTTTGCCAGCCTCAGCAGTCTGGGTGGCTTGGGATCCGCTCTGTTTGGGCTGTCGTTGTTTTACCAGCAGGGGCACCGGCTGGGCGGTTGGAGTTGGCCGGAAGCCCTCATCGTGTTGGGGGTGTTCACCATTCTGCAGGGGGTGTCGGCCAGTCTCTTTAACGTCAACCTCAATCGCATTGTGCAGCAGGTGCAGGAAGGCACCTTGGATTTTGTTTTGCTAAAGCCAATAAGCAGCCAGTTTTGGCTGTCGGCCAGGGTGTTTTCCCCCTGGGGCCTGGTGGATATCGGCTTTGGCCTGTTGCTGATTCTCTACGCCGGGATCCAGCTCCATTTGCCTGCTTGGGCCTATGCTCTGGGGCTGCTGCCTCTGCTGCTGGGGCTGATCATCCTCTACAGCCTCTGGTTTATGTTGGGAGCCACCAGCATTTGGTTTGTGAAAATCTACAACGTGACCGAGGTGTTACGGGGCTTGGTAGAGGCAGGGCGGTTCCCGATGGTGGCTTATCCGGTGGCCTACCGCGTGTTTTTTACCTTCATCGTGCCGGTGGCTTTCCTGACCACCATCCCGGCGGAGACCCTGCTGGGGCGAGCCCAATGGCCGTGGCTGCTGGGATCCGGTCTGCTGGCGGCGGGGCTGTTGTGGGGATCCCATCTTTTCTGGCGCTTTGCCCTGCGCTTCTACACCAGCGCTTCCAGTTAAAGTCTGGTCCAAAACCCTTGGATCCCAGGCATCCGAGTTCTGGGGAGTTGAGTAATTTCTACAGACGCGCCCCATGCGCTGCCATCGCAGAGAACAACTGCCTTCTCCTTCACAAGGCAGAGGGGATCCCAGCCTGCAGCCGGGATCCGGGAGTTCTCTCGATGGACTGCAAAAAAAGGTTTCCACTACAGCGATCTGCAGCCACAGGCTCTGTGGTTTAGGGGGGCTTGTCTGTCAGTGGTTTTGATGGTTTGTCGATCTTTTGAGGAGCCTGTTCAATGCACAAACACACAAGCTTTGTAGCAGCATCTGTGATAGCCGGCAGTTTTGCTCTCTTGGGCTGTGGCAGCAGCACTTCGTCTTCGATGATGCCTTCCCAAGCGGATTTGGTGGCTTTGAGCGGCGGCAATCGCCTCACTTTCATCCGCTCTGCCGATGCCTTTGTGCAGGGATCCCTGACGGTAACAGGAGTGAACGGCAACCTCATTGGTATCGATGTGCGCCCTGCCAACCGGCTGCTTTACGGGCTGACCGACACCAGCATCCTTTACACCATCAACTTGCAGACCGGTGTCGCTACCGTGGCCAGCACTCTGTCGGTTCCCTTCACCGCGGGCACGCTTTCTGGCATGGATTTCAACCCTGTTCCGGATCGGCTGCGCTTGGTGGGAGCCAATGGCCAGAACTTCCGCATCAATGTGGATACGGGCGAAGTGATCCAAGATAGACCTTTGGCCTTTGGCCCAATGGAACTACAGGGATCCCAGCCGGCCATCACCGCCGCCGCCTACACCAACAATGTGGCGGGTGCCCAATCCACGCGGCTGCTGAACATCGACGGGCAACGGAACCTGCTGGTGTTGCAGAATCCCCCCAACGATGGGGTTCAGGTGCCCATTGGCCCCCTGGGGGTGAACTTCGGCCCTGTGGGCGGGTTTGACATCCGTACTGCTGATGGGGTGGATACCGGCTTTGCCATCGGCGGCTCCACCTTGTATCGAATTGACCTCAACACCGGTCGGGCCACATCCCTGGGCACGCTGCCGGGTGGGCCGTTCTTTGGCTTGGCTGCCCTCTAGGAAGGCCGATTCCTATTTGCCTATCTAAATCAAGATTCATCAGCGTTAATCAACATTTTGAATTCATGGGTTTGGATCAACTTTTTGAAATCATTGCCGCAGTTGATCCCTTGCGTGGCCCGATCCCAGCTCAGGATTGGGCCTTCTATTTCCCCACAAGTCAGGGTTGACCTTCGCCTATGCAGACGATAAATTATGAAAGCCGCTGCCCTGCTTGGGTTGTCCTGGGCGATGCTTGTGCCTCTGCAGTTTCTCTCTCTCTTCCATCCCGTTTCCTCTTCCCGCTCATGAAGATCGAGGGCGACAAAGCTGAGGGATCCCTGCAGGAAAAAACCGATGCAGAGGTGTTTGCAGCCCTAAAAGCAGGCCGGTCACAAGCTCTGGCCATTCTCTACGACCGACATGCCGGCTTGGTGTACGGAATTGCCTGCAAAATGCTGGGCAACACTGCCGAAGCCGAAGATCTCACCCAAGATATTTTTTTGAACTTGGCCCGTTCCTCCTTTGATCCCAGACGGGGATCCCTGCGCACCTACCTGAGCATCTTGGCTCGCTCTCGCTGTTTGGATCGGCTGCGCTCTTGGCGGAATCGACAGCGCTCCCTGGAACAGGGCAGAGTGGAATTGCAGGGTAGTCCTGCTGCGGATCCCACCTTGGAGCAGTTGGCCCAAGCGGAACGGGTGGCCGAGGTGCAAACGGCTTTGGCCGAGTTGTCCGAAAGTCAACGGCAAGTCTTAAAGATGGCCTATTACGAAGGCATGAGCCAAACGGAAATTGCCAAGCAACTGGATCTGCCTTTGGGAACGGTCAAAGCCAGAGCTCGGCGGGCTCTGCTGCGGCTGCGCGAGTTGTTGGGAGGCCCCTCATGAAAGCCGAATCTGTGTCTCCCGAAGAACTGCAACTGTGGCTGGCAGGCTATGTGCTGGGGGATCTCTCCCCGGAAGAGGCCGACCGGCTGGAGGCATTGCTCAAGCTGCGCCCGGAGCTGCACCGAGAACTGCAGGCTTTGCAACAGGCATTGGAGACAGCCTACGGCGTGGAGGAAAAGCAACCTCCCCCCGCCCTGCGGGCTTCTCTGTTGCAGGCACATGCGGAGCAGGCAGCCCAACCGATGCGCACCCCCACCTGGGTTGCCAAGGGATCCCGTCTCTGGCAGCGGGGCTTGGGGGCAGTGGCCGCAGGCTTGATCGTCGCTTTGGGGCTGGGGAACCTCTACCTGTGGCGCAGGCTGCAGCTAGCCCAGACTCAAGGGATCCCTGCCGAGGTGTTGACTTATGAGTTGCAGCCGACTGCGGAGAACCTAACCGGCTCGGTCAGGCTTGAGGTGGATCCCCAGCGCTTGCAAGGGCGATTGGTGGCCCAAGGTTTGCCACCTCTGCCGGAAGGCCGGGTCTATGCCCTGTGGGTGGTGGTGGATCCTGAGGCGCCCTTCACCACCGATAGTGCGGGGGCCATCCTCATGGCAGCTTTTCCGGTGGATGAAACAGGAAACCGCCAACAGGAGCTGCGCCTACCGCCGGTGTTTGAATCTGCAGAATGGGTGCGGGCTGTGGCCATTAGCGAAGAGGACAGCGAGCGTCCCCAAGAGCACGAAGGATCCCCCTTGTGGATTTCCGGCTAGGGAAAGCATCGGCAGGCCCATGGATTGGCGTGGCCTGATGGCGTAAATAGGCGATTATTATGCAGATTGATATCCACCCAGTCTTGTGACCCAGACAGAAAACCTTAAGATAAAAGTCGCCACCCGGCGAAGAACTCGGAGGCTACCCCATGGGCGAAGCAAAGCGCCGTAAAACCCGCATCAGCCAAGATCCCGACCAAGAGCTGGTGTTTCCCAACCTCAAAGACATTCCCCTCACCAAAGGGCAAGCTCGCGCGATCTACAATTGGACAACCCGTGGTGCTTGGGCAGGCATTATTCTGCTGGCGATTGTTTGGGTTGTGATCCGATTTGTGGGGCCTGCCTTGGGCTGGTGGCATCTGGTCGGCTAGCCGGCCGGATCCCCTTTAGCATCCTTTGGAGTTTCCGTCTATGCGCTCTTATCTGGCAGCCGCCATTCAAATGACCAGCATTCCCGATCTGGCCAGCAACTTGCAGCAGGCGGAAGAGTGGATCGACTTTGCGGCGCGCCAGGGGTGCGAGCTGGTGACGCTACCGGAAAACTTTGCCTTCATGGGGCCGGAAGCCGAGAAAGCCCGCCTTGCCCCCGAGATTGCGGAGCGGGCTGAGGAGTTTCTGAGCAAGATGGCCCAGCGCTACCAGGTATTTATTTTGGGAGGAGGGTATCCTGTGCCGGATGGGCAGGGCAAAGTTTACAACACCGCCGCCCTCTACAGCCCTGACGGCAAAGAGCTGGCCCGCTATCGCAAAATTCACCTGTTCGATGTGAATTTGCCCGATGGCAATACCTACCGCGAGTCGAACACGGTGGTCAGCGGAGATGAGGTGGTCACCTGCGAGCAAGAGCAACTGGGGAACCTCGGTTTGTCGGTCTGCTACGACGTACGCTTTCCAGAGCTGTACCGATCCCTGGTGGATCGCGGAGCCCAGATTTTGCTCATCCCTGCCGCCTTCACGGCCTACACGGGTCGGGATCACTGGCAGGTTTTGCTGCAATGCCGGGCCATTGAGAACACCTGTTACGTGATAGCCCCCGCCCAGGTGGGCACCCACTACGAGCGGCGACAGTGTCACGGCCATGCCATGATCGTGGACCCCTGGGGGACTATCTTGGCGGATGCGGGTGGCGAAAAACCGGGGGTGGCCATTGCTGAAATTAACCCAGAGCGTTTCCAGTTGGTCAGGCGGCAGATGCCTTCCCTACAACACCGTCGGCTGGCCTGCACCGTCACCCGCTAGGGATCCGCTATGCCATCCCCTTGGCCTGCGCTGATTCTCTACAGCAAGCCCGGCTGCCACCTGTGCGAAGGCTTGGCCAATAAGTTGCGGCAAATCCCTGAGATCACCCTGTTGGAAATCCGCGACATCACCTCCAACCCGAGTTGGTGGGAGCAATACCAACTGAAAGTTCCCGTGCTCACCCTGGCAGGGGATCCCGAGCGACCTTTGCCACGTCCTTCCCCTCGGCTGACGGTGAGCCAGTTGCGGGCTTGGCTTGAGAAACAGCTCCGTTGAATTTCTCCTGCTGCTGCCGGAGCTTTCTCTGCCATGCCTATGGAGAGAGCAGCGATTCGCTGCGGGCGGTGTAGCCGGCTTGACGCAGGGCTTCAACGGCGGCTTGGGCATTGTTAACCCAAAATTGGGATCCCATTCTCACCCAAAGGGTATGGGGATGGGCGGTGATGGCAGCCACGACAGGAATGCGATTTTCTTCTTTGGTTTCCGAGCGTTGGCGGGCGATCAAGGTTTGTAAACGATATCGATCCTCCAGTGTCCCGGCAGAGTCGAGAGGGATCTCCACCGTTACCCAGCTAACAGATTCAATCGGTTGTAAATCTTCCACAATCAGTTGCACCTGTTCATCCCGCTGATCCACTTTGGCCCAGACCCACAGCCGTTGATCCACCTCCAGGCGACCTCGCAAACGTTCGTAGGTTTTGGGAAAGATCACCGCTTCACAACTGCCGGTGAGATCTTCCAGTTGCAAAATGGCCATGCGATCCCCTTTCTTGGTTGTCACACTTTTCATGGCAGTCACCAAGGCGAGAACACCCACAGAGGCATCGGCTGCACAGCCGCCCAGGTCAGCTAGGTTGACGGGGGCCAGTAGCCGCGCTTGTTCCTGAATGCGACGCAGCGGATGATCCGAGACATAAAACCCCAACAGTTCCCGTTCCAGCCTCAACTTTTCCTGGGGTGGAAAATCCTCGGTAACCGGCCCACGCGGAGCTTCCACAAATCCATTGCCGGCGCTGCTATTGCTCCCCAGTAGATCGAACAAGCTGGCTTGGCCGATGGCTTTGGACTTGGCTCGCTGCGCTGCCCAACTGAGGATGGGATCCAAATCGGCAATTAGTTGTTTACGATTTCCAGAAATACAATCAAAAGCGCCCGCACAAATCAGGGCCTCCAGGGCACGACGGTTAACAATACGCAGATCCACCCGCTCACAGAAATCGGCCAGAGAGGTAAAGGGGCCACCAGCTTGACGGGCGGCAAGAATGTTTTGAATGGCACCTTCCCCCACATTCTTCACGGCTCCCAGGCCAAACAAAATGCTGGATCCCTGGGGAGTAAAGTCCATTCCAGAACGGTTGATATCCGGTGGCTGAATTTGGATCCCAATTGACAGGCAATAGGTGATGTAGCGCTGTACCTTGTCCTGATCCCCCCCCACAGAAGAGAGCAAGGCTGCCATATATTCGGTTGGGTAATTGGCCTTGAGGTAAGCTGTTTGAAAAGTAATCAACCCATAGGCAGTAGAATGCGATTTATTGAAGCAATACTCGGCAAAAGCAACCATTTGATCAAACAATTCTGTGGCAACTTCTTGGCTTACACCCCGCTTGGCTGCCCCCTGCACAAATTGCTCGCGGTGTTTCTCCATCTCGGAGACTTTCTTTTTCCCCATCGCTCGCCGCAGCAGATCGGCTTGGCCTAAGGTGTATCCGGCCATGTCTTGGGCAATGCGCATGATCTGTTCCTGGTAGAGGATGGCTCCGTAGGTATCCTGAAGAATGGGCTTGAGGAGTTCGTGGGCATAGGTTACCGGTTTGCGACCGTGCTTGCGATCGATAAAGTCGGGGATCATTCCCGTATCCAATGGGCCTGGCCGGTACAAGGCCAATACTGAAGAAATATCTTCCAGGTTGGAAGGTTTGAGCTCCCGCACCACCTGCTTCATGCCAGAAGATTCCAGTTGGAAGATCCCTTCCAGCTCTCCCTTTTCCAAAAGCTGGTAGGTTTTCTTGTCGTCTAGGGGTAGGTTATCCAGATCTATATTGACGCCATTGTGTTCTCGGATCAGTTCCACTGCCCGCTGAATCATCGTCAGGTTGCGCAGACCCAAAAAGTCCATCTTCAGCAAGCCCAAAGACTCGATATCTTCCATCGAGTACTGGGTGATAATTTGGCCTTCATTGTTGTACTGCAGAGGCACGATCTCATCTAAGGGATCCTTAGCAATCACCACACCGGCAGCGTGAACCCCGAAGGTTTTGTTGGTGCCCTCCAACAAACGTGCCAGCTCGATCCAGCGGTGGGTGGTTGGGTCTTTCTCGTATTTTTCTTTGAACTCTGGAGCGGGAGTATCCTCGCCAATCATCTCTTCCAATTTTGCGGGCTTGCCTCGGGATACCGGGATCAATTTCGCCATTTTGTCGGCTTCTGAGTAGGGAATGTCTAAGACTCGACCGACATCTTTGAGAATGGCTTTAGAGGTCATGCGGTTAAAGGTGATGATCTGGGCGACTCGCTCTTGGCCGTATTTGCGGGTCACATAGTCGATCAGCTCTCCCCGCCGCTCGATGCAAAAATCCGTATCGATATCCGGCATCGATTGACGTTCTGGATTGAGAAATCGCTCAAACAGTAGGCCGTATTTAACCGGGTCAATGTTGGTAATTTGTAGGGCATAGGCCACCAGGGATCCTGCTGCCGAGCCTCGCCCCGGCCCCACCGGGATCCCCTGCTCGCGGGCATAGCGAACGTAGTCCCAGACCACCAGGAAATAGCTGGAGAAGCCCTTTTGTTGGATGATGTTCAGCTCAAAGCGCAGGCGCTCCTGGTAGTTTTGGGGGATCTGATCCGGCTGAGCAACACCGCAGCGCTTCGCCAGCCCCTGCCAGGCCAATTCTGTGAGATAGCTATCGGCAGAATGGCCCGGTGGAACCGGGTAGTCGGGCATGCGCATTTCCCCAAATAGGTCATAGCCCTCGATCTTTTCCAGCACCTTCAGGGTGTTGGCGATGGCCTCGTCAATCACCTCCTGTTCCAAATGGTCACGGCAGAGACGGCGCATCTCTTCTGGGCTTTTCAGGTATTCGGTTCCGGTGTAGCGAAGGCGATTTTTTTCAGTAAGGGATTTGCCTGTTTGAATGCAGAGCAGCGCATCGTGGGCCTCTACATCCCAGCAGGAAATAAAATGGCTATCGTTGGTGAGGATGATCGGGATCCCCAATTCGCGGGCGATGCGCACCAACTGCACATTGACAAAGCGATCTTCTTGATAACCGTGATCCTGAATCTCGATGTAATAATCATCCCCAAACTGCTCTTGGTACCAAGCGGCAACTTCACGGGCAATTTCTGGCCGCCGCTGCAAAATAGCTTGAGGCACTTCTCCTGCCAAGCAGCCGCTGGTGACGATCAGCCCTTCTTTGTATTGCACCAAATACTCTTTGTTGATGCAGGGGCGAGAGAAAATCCCTTTCCCTTGAATGCCATGTAGATGGGAAATGGTGGTTAGCTTCACTAAGTTTTTGTAGCCCTGGGTGTTTTTGGCCAGAACCACCTGGTGATACTTGGGGTACTTGCGGCTTTTATCGCGGATATCGCCGTTGATTACATACATTTCATTGCCGATGATTGGAGTAATCCCTTTGCTTTTACACAGTTTCACCAGCTCTAACGCCCCATACATGACACCGTGATCCGTCAGGGCCAGCCCCGGCAAACCCATAGCGACCACCTGCTCGATCAGACGCGGCAATTGGCTGGCGCCATCCAAGAGGCTGTATTCGCTGTGGAGATGCAAAGGAACAAAAGACATGGCAACGCTATGGATAGTGGGATCCCTTTAACCTTAACTCAGCGTGTCCATTTCTCGACTGCCTGCAGATGCCGCTACAGTAAAGTCAGCTGATGTTTTTTCCCTTTTCTTGAATCTATGGATGCTCCCATTCGCCTCACCCAGTACTCCCACGGCGGTGGCTGCGGCTGTAAAATTGCCCCGGCCCTGCTGCAACAAATTCTCAGGGATGTGCCCCTGCTATCCCCAAATCCGGCTTTGTTGGTGGGAGCTGAAACCAGCGATGATGCGGCTGTCTATCAACTAAACGACCACCAAGCCCTAATTTTGACCACCGACTTCTTCATGCCGATTGTGGATGAGCCGGTGGATTTTGGTCGGATCGCGGCGACCAATGCCCTTTCCGATGTCTACGCGATGGGGGGCACTCCCATTCTGGCTTTGGCAGTTTTGGGCATGCCGGTCAATACCCTGCCGATGCAGGCCATCCAAGGGATCATGGCCGGAGGGATCCAGGTTTGCCAAGAAGCCGGGATCCCTTTGGCAGGGGGGCACTCCATCGATTCGCCGGAGCCCATCTTCGGCTTGGTGGCAGCAGGTTTGGCCCATCCACACCACATTCGCCGCAATGCCACGGCCCAAGCCGGGGACGATCTGATCCTGACCAAGCCGCTGGGGATCGGGGTGATGACCACCGCTCTGAAAAAGGGTCAGCTCAGTGCGGCAGGCTACGCGGAAGTTTTGCAGGTGATGACCCAGCTGAATCGCATCGGCTCGCAACTGGCTCGGCGACCGCAAGTTCACGCCATGACGGATGTAACAGGGTTTGGCCTGGTGGGACACTTGCTGGAAGTCTGCCGCGGCTCGGGGGTGGGGGCCAGTTTGGATCTGGCTTCCATTCCGTTTTTGGCAGAAGCGCTCTCGCTGGCAGAGGCGGGGATCTTTCCAGGGGCGGCTCGTCGCAATTGGCAGGGCTATGAGGGGGTACAGGCAGAATCCCTGCCCGAGTGGCAGCAACTGCTGCTGGCGGATCCCCAAACCAGCGGGGGCTTGCTGGTGGCGGTGGATCCCGGCTACACCTCAGACCTCTTGCAAGAGCTGCACAGTGCCGGCTACCCCTACGCCCGTCGCATTGGCCGCTGCCAAGCCGGAGACACCAGAATCCATGTTACCGGCAAGATCAGCCTCAGCCCAGCGGCAGCCTGAAGAAGACCCTCTGGCAATACTGATACATTCACGCTGAACTCTCCTGAACATGGTTCAGGAAAGAAGCGATCGCATCCTGCCTATCTCTGTTCGCGTCAGCGGGACGGAGTCCAAACAGGAAGGCGGTATCCCGCAAAGCCCTGAGGAATACCCCCCGAGCGCTTTCCCCCTTCACTTCCCGGCAACCGTTGCGGTGGACTCAAGGATCAGGGGGAAACTTGGTCTACTATATCCCTCTCAATGACTTTTGCCAAACCGCCTAAAGCTCAGTAAATTCAGCAAAGTTCAGGGTTTTGGGGGTTAGAGGCATGCTCACCATGCAAAGTCTCATGCAAAGTCTCGATAGAGGGCTCAGTATGAAGATTGCGTCAAGCAGCTCTGAGAAAGTTAAAGATACCATGTGAGGCAAGGGAAGGTTGAGATATCCTGAGATCTATGAGCGAGCTTCCCCCCAGCCGTAGTCTGGTTCAGCGAGTTGAGCCTGGCCAGCTGATTCGAACCCTCAGCAGTGGGCAATTGCTGATGGTGGACCCCCAGCGGCACAACGCCCTGATCATCTGCAAGACGTTTCATGCTGAGTTTGCCGGGCCGGGTGCTGCTGTTGGGGGGCCATTGGATGTGGAGTCCGGCGGCGTTGTCCCCATTGGGGATGTGGTTTTGCTGCATCCGCAAGACCACCAAGAGCGGCAAAATGCCTATGCCAAGCGGCTGCACTGGATGCGTTGGCTGCAGCAAATCACCGACAATCCTTTGCCGGCCCAGCGGGCGCGGGTTTTGCTCTTTAGCTTAGAGGAATTTTTCTCTGCGGATTTGGTTAGCCAATTGCCCGATGACATTTTGGCACGGCTGGTGGGGGTGCTGCCCCAGACGGTTGCTGCGGTGCGGATGGAGATGATGGCCCGCTATAGCCCCAGCTATTCCTTGGCAGGCTGAGCTTGTCTTGGACTGGGGAAGGGACTCGTCCTGCCAGCATGAATCGGTGACACCTTGCAGCCCTCTCTGCAACTGGAACAAGACACGATCAGCTACACTGAAAGCCAATTTGCGTTGGCATTTGGTTCAACTGGACTCGACTGGAATCTTTGCCTCATGCAGTGGTGGAAACGGCTTCGCCGCAATCGATGGGCCCAAGCAGGAGCCTACATTCTTCTTGTTTTCTACGCCTGCGCCATTTTTGCCGAGTTCGTTGCCCCCTACAGCCCACTGGAATCTCAACCGGGGGGATCCCTTCTGCCGCCCACCGCCATTCACTTTTGGGATGAATCGGGCGCTTGGATTGGGCCCCACGTTTATCCAACCCGCCAGGGGCCAGTGGATCTGGAAACGGGAGAACGCCCGCTCTTGGTGGATACCAGCCGTCCAGCCGGGATCCGCTTGTTTGTGGCCGGTACTCCCTACCGTTGGTTGGGGTTGATCCCCTCCAATCGGCATCTGTTCGGCACCGTCCCGCTGCGGCCTGTTGCAGAAGCAGGACAAGTGGGATCGCAAATCAGCGAAGAGCCACCTGTGGCACGGCTGCACCTGCTGGGCACAGATGATCAAGGTCGGGACTATTTCAGTCGCTTGGTCTATGGCGGGCGCGTCAGCCTGTTTATCGGCTTGGTGGGCATTGGCATCTCTTTCCCCATTGGTCTGCTGGTGGGGGCCATATCCGGCTACCTTGGGGGCTGGGTGGATACGCTCCTGATGCGCTTGGCAGAGGTGTTGATGTCGATTCCGACGCTGTATCTGCTGGTGTCGCTGGCAGCGGTGTTGCAGGTGAATCCGCTGACCGGGGTGCCTTTCAGCAATGCCGAGCGCTTCTTGGTGATTGTGGTGATCCTCTCTTTTGTGGGTTGGGCGGGCCTAGCCAGGGTGATTCGTGGGCAGGTGCTGTCCTTGCGAGAGCGGGACTTTGTGCAGGCAGCGCGGGTAGCCGGGGCTGGATCCCTGTACCTGCTGGTGCGCCATATTTTGCCCCAGACAGCTACTTATGTGGTGATCTCGGCAACCTTGGCGGTGCCCGGCTACATTGCGGCAGAGTCGGTGCTGAGCCTCATTGGGTTGGGGATCCAACAGCCGGATGCCTCTTGGGGCAACATGCTCTCGCTGGCCACCAACGCTTCGGTAATCATCCTACAGCCCTGGCTGGTGCTGGCCCCCACTTTGATGGTGGTGCTGACCTCTCTATCCTTTAACCTGCTGGGGGATGGTTTGCGGGACGCCCTCGATCCTCGGGAAGGGTGAGCTGCTTCCCCATTGCGCCGAGTGAGGGGAATGGAGTGGCCTGCAAATCACCGCTTTCCGTCGGGATAGAGCCGGTTTAGACCCTTGCGAGCCTTAGCATGGACATCCAGGGTGGCATCCATTTTCAGGATCTGCCGGTAAACTTGCTCGGCACGAGCCACTTCCCCTTCCCGTTCCAACTTTTCTCCTAGCTTGAGCAAGTTTTGGGCTGAGAGATCTGCCCAAGGATTCTGTTCGGCTGTTGGCTCCTGCAGTTGCCGCAGCTCTTCTAGGCGCTCTTGCACCATCGGTCGTAACAGCCAAGAGTCATCCAGATCCAAAACCTCTCGGTAGTAGCGCTGGGCCTCTTTAAAGTTCTTTTGCTCGTCGTAGGCTTCCGCCAGTTGTAGCGCCAGTTCCGCTGTGGGCTGATCCTTAAACTGGCGATGCAGTTGGTTCAGTCGCCGCACAAAGGGGGATCCCTGCTGCGGGTTTTTCAAATCCGGGGCGTGCTGAACCGGCAGATAGTCGTCCCTCTTCGCCGATGGTTGAGGAGAAGGGGCAGGCTCTGCAGCTTGAGGTCGAAGGGGCGCTTGGCGGCTGATGCTTTTGGGATCGATGGGGGTGGGCTTGTAAACCCAAATTGGCTGATCCGGAGGAGATGCGGGTGGGGTTGGGCGTGGGATCGGCTGCGGCAAGGGAATGGTCTTGCGATCCGGCGGTTCAGGCGGTGGCTGCTTCAGCTCCTCAAGGGTGCTGGGAGGTTTGGGGGCCTGAAATTGAATCGCTTTGGGAGTCTCCCTGCGCTCTTGGGCCAATTCTCGGTACAGAGCGGCCAATTGAAGGTAACCCGCCTCCTCGTAGGCGGTGGCCAGCCAACGGGCATTCTCTGGGCTGGGATCCGCACGATAAGCTCGCCGGAGCAACTGCAAAGCAGTGCCGTAGTTGCGCTCTCGAATGGCTGCCCGTCCCAAACTCGCTGAGCTGACCCCGATGGTATCGCTGGCCATAGTCCCCCATCTGTCTTGGCGCCGACAATAGAGCTAAGAGTCAAGGCTGAGCTGCTGATAATTCATGTTTTCCAAGCCAGCCACGTGGGTTGACGCTTGCTTAATATAACTGGATTCCTTGGCCATAGCATACCCTCACCAGCCGGGATGTTATCTGCTCGGACAGCTCCCTCTTGTTGAGATCTCTCGCTCTATATCAATTCAATGTCGATATTGAGGGTGGGATTGGATTGAGATCTGGATGCCAAGTTAACTTTCGGGCTAGCTTGTAGTTAGAGCTTCAGCAGCAACAGGTTCTGACGCCAACATGATCCAAGACTTTCGAGAGCGGTACCCTATGGGCAGTTTGCTCACCGATCTGTTGCGGGTGGAAGAAGGGATCTACATCGTCAGAGCCCAGGTGGTGGTGAACAACACGGTTTTGGGCAGTGGCATGGCTGGCTCGAACACCGTCGAAGAGGCGGAAGATGCTGCCTTGAAGCGCGCCCTCCACCACGCAGGATTTGGTCGCCCCACTTCCTCTTTGAGTTTGAGCATGGATTCTGCTGCCGCCAGGGTGCCTTATCTGCCAACTCCTGAGTTGGCCAACGGACACGCTCAGTCTTCCCCTGCTTCTCCAGCCCCTGAGTCGATAGGGATCCCTGCAAAGCCAAGTTCCCCAGAGCTGCCCGGTCTAAGTGAGCCGGCGGCCTATGGGGATGACCTATCGGACATCATTGCCCAAACGGATGTGGAGATGCAGCGCATTGGCTGGGGCCGCAAGGAAGGACAAGAGTTTTTGGAACGTCGCTTTCAGAAGAAATCTCGCCACCAACTCAGCGACGCCGAGCTGCGGGAGTTTTTGCGCTACCTAAAACAGCAGCCCTCCCGCCTCAGCAGCGAACCCCGCTTTTGAAGTCTTCTCGGCCTTGCCGCCAAGATCTCGGGATCTGGAGATCTGGCAACTCCTATCTTCCAACTAGGGTTGTTCCGAGCCCGTTCAAGTAGCCTCTGACCCTTGCCCCCGGCCCCTCTGGAAGGGGGAGTTGGGAATCAAGCCAGCCAACTGTTTTACTGCTAGTTGGCTGCTACTTGGAATAAGCCCGTTCTACCGTCGGTGTCTTGCTGCTGCTGAAGCTAGGGCGCACCTACAATCACGCTGGTGTCTTCCATTTGCTTCACGACCGTTTCTCCCCCTTCCGAGAGCACAACCCGTCGCTCTGGCACCGATACTCCGGCCACCTTGGCGGTTTGGTAGTTTTGACCGGCCTGCACCACAGAGGGAATGACACCTGGGCCAGAAACCAGAGCAAAGGACTCGCCGCCAATCTGTATCATCCCGGAAACCTGTACACTGCGGGCAAAGGCAGCCGGGTCAGGGGTAGGCGTTGGGATCGGGGTAGCCACGGCTACAGGGGCGCCATTGCCACTGCCAGGAGGGGGCAAAACCGGAGGTGGAGGCAGGGGCGGCAGGACAATCTGCGGTTCAGGAGCACGCACATTTTGAGGCACAAAGGGATCCACACGGCCAGCCCCACTCAAGGCCCGCTGGGTTTCCTGCTCTCGATCCACTGGCGGGATCAGGCTAGAGGCAGCTTGGGTAGCCTGCAGAAGGGAGGGCACCGGCGGCGGGGGTTGATCGGGGGCGGTCTGGCCAAAGCCGGCAGGCAAGTTCACCGTTTGTTGCCGGGCGAGAGCTTGCATCTGGCTGGCTCCGCGGGCCAAGGTGGCGCTCATATCCTGTTCCCAAGTCCCTGCAGCATTCAGCCGCATGATCACAGGGCTGGTTCCTCCCCGAGACTCCACCCAAATTTCCGCTTCTGTGTCGCTCAATCGCCGCGAGCTGAGGATCCGGGATCCCGGAGGCAAGAGGGGCCGAAGCGCCAGTTCGGCCTCAGGAACAGCCTGTTCGTTGGCCAGAGCCGGGAACCAACGGGGGGCCAAAAACGCAACGCCCCCTGCCAACAGCAGGCCGGCTACAAGAAAGCAGGACAATGGGCGAGCAGGCAGCGATTTCAGCATAGAGACCACCGGGAGAGCATGACTCTAGTCAATAATAAGCTCAACTATACTGAAAATAATGTATAATATGTTCAGTACGGATTACTACCAGTTGATCTTTCTGTTTACTTTCGAGTCTGCCAACATGGTAGCCAAAGCAAAGCAGAAAATTGGTAGTAAGACGACACGGAAACTGCGCTTTGGGTATTCTACTCAAAGCTTTGCGGGATACCGCCATTCTGGTTGGAAACAAACAGAATGCTATCGCTGCATAGTTGAACAGTGATGTTCAGCAGTGTTCAGCGTAAATGTATCAGCCTCGTATCCTCTCCACCAAAATATCCAAAATCTTCGTGATGGGGCCAAGTCAACCTGCTTTTCTCGACAACAGTGCTAGGATTTGTCGATCGAAACAGTGGCACCATGTCCCCAGAGATCCCGACCGGGCCAGACAAAGACGGCCTCTGTCCAAGCGCAGCCTCGTTTGCCATACTGAAGAAAGATTGTAAATATTTGTTAACGCCATGACTGTCTCTGCTTTGGATCCCGCCAACCCCGCCCGTTTACAGGAGATCGCTCAACGCTTGCGCAGCCCGCGTTCTGCAGACCGGATGGTGGCCTTGGCCCAGTTGCGGGATGTGCCGGCAGAGCAGGCGGTGCCGCTGATTTTGCAGGTCATCGACGATGAGAACCTGCAGGTGCGCTCTTTTGCCGTCTTTGCCCTGGGGATCAAGCAAACGGACGCCTGTCTGCCCAAATTGCTGGAAATCCTCACCCAAGACCCGGATTATGGCATTCGCGCCGACGCGGCAGGTGCCCTGGGCTACTTGGAAGATCCGCGGGCTTTTGAAGCTTTAGTGCGTGCTTTCTACGAGGATGTAGAATGGCTGGTGCGCTTCAGTGCCGCGGTGGCCTTGGGGAACTTGAAGGATCCGCGGGCTTACGACGTGCTGCTGCGGGCGTTGGAGGGGCCAGAAGAGCTGCTACAACAGGCGGCCATCGCAGCTTTGGGAGAACTGGGGGATCCGCGGGCCCTGGATCACATCCTGCGGTTTGCCCAATCGGAAGACTGGCTGGTGCGGCAGCGGCTGGCCCAAGCGCTGGGCAATTTGCCTTCCCCCAAGAGCGTTTCTGCTCTCAACTACCTGGCCAGGGATCCCCACGATAGCGTTGCGGCGGCGGCTCTGGATTCGCTGCGGCGCTTGCGGCAAAGGGGCATCTCAGAAACCACCCCTGAGAAGGGATCCGGGCCAGCCAATTCTGAGGAAGGCTAAAGTAAAGATCCCGGCTCAGCTTGTTCCGGGTTCCCCAATTCCCAGAGAGAGGCTTCCTCTGTTTCCGGCTGAGCCTTTCTTTTCCTAGGATCCCTTGTCTCAATGGTTATCAGCCCCCACTCATCGGTTTCACCTGTTGCATCCCCGTCGCGGCCCCGCATTGTGGCGGCCCTTTCTGGGGGTGTGGATAGCTCTACGGTGGCGGCCCTTTTGCAGGAACAGGGCTACGCCGTGGAGGGGGTCACCCTCTGGCTCATGAGGGGGAAGGGCCAGTGCTGCACCGAAGGCTTGGTGGATGCGGCAGCTGTTTGTGAGCAGCTGGGGATCCCGCACCATGTGGTGGATAGCCGCGAGCTGTTCCAGGCCAACATTGTCGATTACCTGGTAGCCGGCTACGCGGAGGGCATTACTCCCCTGCCCTGCTCCCAATGCAACAAGCTGGTGAAATTCGGCCCGTTGCTGGCCTATGCCCGCGAAAAGCTGGGCATCTCCCAGATTGCCACCGGCCACTACGCACGGGTGCGCTTTAACGCCGGGCTAGGACGTTACCAACTCCTGCGGGCGGTAGATCGGCAGAAGGATCAGTCCTATTTTCTCTACGACCTCAGCCAAGAGCACCTAGCCCATAGCCTCTTCCCCTTGGGCGAGTACACCAAGGCCCAAACCCGCCAGTTGGCCGCCCGCTATGGGCTGGTTACAGCCGACAAGCCCGAAAGCCAGGATCTCTGCTTGATTGAAACCTATGGCTCGATGCGGAGCTTTTTGGATCAGTACCTTGGGCAAAGGCCAGGGGAAATCGTCGATACCCAGGGGCGAGTGCTGGGATCCCATGAGGGCATCCACCACTACACGGTGGGCCAGCGCAAGGGGTTGGGGATTGCCTCTTCCCGTCCGCTTTACGTGGTGCGCATCGATGCGGCCATGAACCGCATTGTCGTGGGGGAACGGGAGGAGGCTACCCAGGCTGAAGCGTGGGTAAGCCAAGTCAACTGGGTCTCTATCCCGGCGCCGACGGCATCCTTGGCTGTTGAGGTTCAGGTGCGCTACCGTACCCCCCCAGTGCCCGCCATGGTGATCCCGGAATCGCCAGAGCGGGTAAAGCTGCAGTTTGCCGAGCCGCAGTTTGGGGTCACTCCTGGCCAAGCCGCCGTCTGGTACCACGGGGATCTCCTGCTGGGGGGAGGGATCCTGGAGCGCCCTTCTCCCTAGGCCAACTGCAACTTCCCTCTCGCCAGGGGGGAAGGATTGGGGGTGAGGGCAAGCCAAACTACGCTGCTTGCGCTTGCAGCTGCTGCAGGGATCGGAATAGGAGCACCGTATAGATATCGAAGATAGGCGCAACTGCTGTGGCGACGGCATTCCGAACCACAACTGCACCTAGGGTAGCTCCCAGGATCCCCCCAACAAAAAACGAAATCAGGATCGCGATGCCGAAGATCAAGGCCACAGCCAGAAATGCCCAAAACACCCCCCACCAACGGCCCCTGACGAGGTTCCAACTGTAGCCCAACCCTTCCGTGGCACCTTTGTCTTCCAGGGCAATCGCGCAGAGCGTGAAAGCCAGCCTCACCCCCCAGTAGATTCCGGGAAGCACAAACAACAGCATCCCCAGCGAGACAATCAGCACCAGCAGAATGCTGCCGAATACCAGAGGCACTGCCCTAGAGACAGCCCGATCCAGGCTGTTGCCCAGGGGAGGAGTGCGCTGCTTCAAGTGCTGATCCACCAGCCAAAAGGCTGCCCCGGCCAGGATGGGCAGGCCGATCAGGCCATAGGCCAGGAGGAGCAAGGAGAGGATCATCCCGAGGGAAGGTGAGGTCAGACCTACAACGAAGAACGCGATATGGCTAGAAGAGGTCAGGATCAGCAGCGGCCAGTAGATGGGACCTACCAACTCAAACGACCGCCGCAAGAGCAGAATCGGGCTAAGGGTGGCGCTTTGCATGGCAGAGGGATCCTCGTGGGCAGCCCAGTCCACCCCCTTCATACCACGGGATCTCACCTAGGACATCTTGGGTTGAGCCGAAATCCCAAAAAGGGATCCCTTCTCATCTCAAAGCTAGGCACGGGGAGCACCCTTTTTGCTATCCCCAATGGGGGCAAAAGCGGAAACTAGGAGGCTGCTTGCCCCTTCAATCGTTGCAGGGATCGGAACAGGAGAACCACATAGACCCAGAAGATGGGCACAACGGCTGTGGCAGCGGCAGCCGCAACCATTCTCACCCCAAAGTCGCCAACATCAGCCACAACTATGACAAATCCAACTATCAATCCACCCGCAAAACCAAGAATCAAGCCCAGGACCAGAAGGGCCCAAAACACGCCCCACCAACGACCTTTGACGAGATTCCAACTGTAGCGCAGCCCTCCTGTAGTTCCTTGATTTTCTAGAGCAATGGCACAAGGTGTGAGGGCCAGCTTAACCCCTACATAAATGCCTGGAATGATCAGAAAGATGGAGGCAAGGGAAGAGAGGAGTGCTGCTAAGAGGGTGCCCAGAACTAGAGGCACTGCCTTCGAGACAGCTCGGTTGAGGCTGTTGCCCAGCAGGGGAGCTTGCCGCTTCAGGTGCTGATCCACCAGCCACAAGGCTGCTCCAACTAGGATCGGTGCAACAATGCCATAGGCCAGTTGGAGGATCCCCCCGAAAAGTGGGGTCAGCTCCGTGACGATGGCCCGAATAAAGCCTGGAGAGGCCAGGATCAGCAGCGGCCAGTAGATGGGGCCTACGACTTCAAACGACCGCCGCAAGAGCAGAATCGGGTTAAGGGTGGCGTTGTGCATGGCGGAGAGATCCTCCTGGGCAATCCGATCCACTCCCTTCATACCACGGGATCTCACCTAGGACATCTCGGGTTGAGCCGAAATCCCAAGAAGGGATCCCTTCTCATCTCAAAGCCAGGCACGGGGAACCCCCTTTTTGCTATCCCCAATAGGAGACCGCCTGCCCCTTCAATTGTTGCAGGGATCGGAACAGGAGCACGACGTAGACATTCAGGATAGGCACGACTGCCGTGATGGCAGCAATCCCAGCCACAGGGCTTCCAGCTTCCACGATTCTGTCAGCAAAGGTCTCAGCGGAAGGCGAAATCACACCTACCGTGAAGCCAAAGATGAAAGCTCCAGCAAAAGGTGCCACAATCATTGCCATGAAGACAACCATAAGAAGTGCCCAAAACACTCCCCACCAGCGACCCTTGACAAGGTTCCAACTGTAGCCCAACCCTTCTGTGACTCCTTTGTCTTCCAAAACAATCGCGCAGAGAGCGAAAGCCAGCCTTACCCCCCAGTAGATGCCGGGAAGTACAAGCAGCGGCATCCCAAGCAAGACAATCAACACCAACAGGATGTTGGCGAATACCAGAGGTACTGCCTTCGAGGCAGCTCGGTCGAGGCTGTTGCCCAGTAGGGGAGCTTGCCCCTTCAGGTGCTGATCCACCAGCCACAAGGCTGCTCCTGTCAGGATGGGCATGCCGATTAGGATATAGGCCAAGCTAAAGATTCCCCCGAAAAGTGGGATCAGTTCCGCGATGATGGCAATGACGACAAAGCCAGGAGAGGCCAGGATCAGCAGCGGCCCATAGATGGGGCCTACCAACTCAAACGATCGCTGCAGGAGCGGGATTGGGCTAAGGGTGGCGTTTTGCATGGCGGAGGGATCCTCGTCGGCATCCAGTCCACCCCCTTCATACCACGGGATCCCGGCTTTGGTTCGGGGAGTAGAGTTAAGAAAGTCTACATTGCTTTTTTTTACAGATCTAGGCCGATTTTTGCAGGATCCATGCTGCTGCCT
This sequence comes from Thermostichus sp. MS-CIW-36, assembly GCF_054059035.1. Taxonomy (NCBI): domain Bacteria; kingdom Bacillati; phylum Cyanobacteriota; class Cyanophyceae; order Thermostichales; family Thermostichaceae; genus Thermostichus; species Thermostichus sp. MS-CIW-36. Next base: position 18,736 of record NZ_JBSSBR010000027.1, on the reverse strand, counting down.
GTTCGCCGCTGCGCAGTGATCCCTCGATGCTGCTCTGGTGGGTGTATTCCCCAGCCCAGAGAAGGCCTGGCAGACCGCTATAGGTGGGAACCAAATGCTGCTGGAAGCTAGGCGGCTGCAAAAACTGGGCAAAAGGGATCCGGTACACCCGCAGCAGGCGCAGTTGCTCCAAGGGGGCTTTATCGCTACGCGACGCTGCCGCGACGGGGAAGTAAGTTTGCAGCTCGGCCCGGCAGGCTTGGGCCAGTTCCTCGTCCCTCAAGGGGGGATCCCCTAGCACCACCACCGAATACAGGTGTTGGCCAGGAGGAGCCAGCGCCGGGCTGATGCGGGTAAGTTGGACCCAATGGTTGATCCAGCCCTGGCCGGTGGCGTTGAGGTACAAGTAGGCGCCGCGGCTGAGGGAAAAGGGGGCGCAGAAGTAGAGACAGGTCACCGCTCGCCCCTGGGTGGGAATGGGGGTGGGGGCTTGAGGGCACAGCTCCGCCTGCCAGGCCCGTGCCTGAGGGGCATCAGTAGCACAAACTACCCACTCGGCAGGGATCTCTTCACCCTTGGCGGTGCGGATCCCGCGCACTTTCCCGTCTTCTGCCAGGATGCGCTCCACCGGGGTTTGGTAGCGAATCTGTTCGGGGGACAGGTGACCGGCCAGTTGTCGGGCCAGTTCTCCCATGCCCAAGGCCGGGGTGACAATGGATCCCTCGGCCATCATCTTGAAATAAAAGGCAAAGAGGCGGGCGCTACTGCCCAGATCCGGATCTAGAAGGATCCCGCGGAAAAAGGGGTAGAAAAAGTGCTGGCAGATCTGTTGGGAAAAGCCGTACTGCTCCAGAAACTCCCGCAGCGAACAATCGGATCCCCCTAGACCTTCTTGAAAAACCTGCTCCGGGCTGCGGCGCGCCAGCTCGGATCGCAATTGCAGCACCTTGAGCTTGTCCCCAAAGCTGGCCAAGGGGTTGAGCAAAGAGGGGAGAAGGCTGGACAGATCCCGCAGGGGATCCCCCAACAGCCAGCAGCGACCGGGTTGAGCCAAAATAGCGCCGGGCCGGTAGGGACGGGGATCGAGCTTGCCCAGATCCAAATGCTGTCGCACTTTGGGATAGGCGGTGAACAGCACCTGAAAACCGCGATCCAGGCGAAAGCCATCCACCTTGTCGGTACGCACCCGCCCCCCAGGGCCGTCGCTTTTTTCCAGAACCAGGACATCCCTCCACCCCGCCTGGCTCAGCACTTTGGCGCAAGCCAAGCCGGCCAGCCCCGCCCCAATGATGACAACTTTGCCCATGCTCTGCCGGGATCCCTTCTTCGTCGAGTATTTTATCTGCTTGGATCCCACTAGGGCTGAGCTGGGTCGGCTGGCCCCCAAATGCGAATTGAGCCATCGGCGCCACCACTGAGAAGGGTCTGCCCATATCGCTGCGCGACGCTTCCGCGACCGGGGCCAAACAGCAAGACGCTCACCATCCAAGTCTGGCCGCCCAGGGTGCGCAACTGTTCTCCGCTGCGCAGATCCCAGAGCTTGATCTGGTGAGCGCGGTAATCGGTGCCGCTGGCGAGCAAGCGGCCATCAGGGCTGAGGGCAAGGGCGGCCAAGCCGGACAAAGTCTGGGGCAAGGTGCGCTCCAAGGATCCCGTGCCCAAGTTCCAGACCAAGATGCCACCGGTACTGCCAGCGAGCAAATAGCGGCCATCTGGGCTCAGAAGCACCTGCTCGATGGGGTAGTCGGCCTTTAGGGTTTCCAGCAAGGCCCCGCTGCCAGGATCCCAAAGGTAAACGGTGGGATCTCCATTGGCGGCCACCAAGATCCAAGGGGGGATCCCTTCAGACTGGCGGGAAGTATCCATACGGGTGGGTCTTGGGCCAAAGGCCACCGCTGTAATGCCTGCCCTCTGAGTGGTCTCCTGGGCGGCGGCAGCAGTGTGAGGCGATAGGGTGCGGATCAACTGGCCGTTGTCGGCCTGCCAAAGGCGGATGGTGCGGTCGGCGCTGCCACTGGCGATCCAGCGACCCTCTGGGCTGATGGCGACGCTGTTGATCAGCTCCGTGTGTCCCTGCAACTGCAACCGTGGCACCCCATCCCCCGGCGGGAGAGCCGGAAAATCCCAGACGCGCACTGTTTTGTCGGCCCCCCCACTGACCAGAAAAGTGCCATCCGGGCTGATGGCCAACGCTTCGATGGATCCCTTGTGGCCTGCTAAGGTTTGGAGAAGTTCACCGGCGTGGGGATCCCAAAGCCGGATTATGCCGTCGTCTCCCCCGGCAGCAAGGAGATTTCCATCCGGGCTGATGGCCAGAGCAGTGATGGCGGCAGGGCCTTCCAGCGTGGCCTTGAGCTGCAAAGACTTGGCCCAGTCTGCCGGGTCGTTATCGCTACGCGACGCTGCCGCGACCGTGACGGCGGTGGGGACGGAGGCATGAGAACCGTTCTCGCGAGTAGGACGGAGTCCTAGGCCGTTGCGCCCTGCCGGGCCAGAGGATCCCGTTCTCGTGAGGGGGACAGAATCCTTGGGCTCCCCCCGCAGGCCAAGGTTCGCCCTCATCTGCCAGGCCCCTGCCACCATCAACACCAGCAAAGCCGCTAAGCTGCCCCCCGCCCAAACCGGTGGGATCCAGGGACGCGCCCGCAGAGCAACGGGAGAACGGGGTGGAGTGGTCGGCTCCTGCAGAGGATCCGCCGCAGCGCCGGGATCGGGAAAAAGCAAAGTGCTCCGCACCCAATCGGCAGCAATGGGGGCAACGGAGCTGTCACCTGCCGGCAAAGCCTGCAAAGCGGCCAGAGCTTCCGCTGCTGAAGGAAAGCACTGCTGTGGGTTGCAGCCTACCAAACGATCCAGAAAGGCAGCGAAAGGGGCGCTGAGAGCAGGATGGAGTTTTTTGGAGACCAGATCATGCCAGCGCAACTCCCCCGTCAACGGATCGCGAAACAACTTCTGGGGCGGGATCCCGCTGAGGGCCTGCAGGGCGATCAGCCCAAGAGCATGGAGGTCGCCGCAACGCCTGGAGCCAGGAGGGTTCTCGGAGCCAGAGCCGGAAAAGGCCCCAACTCCCCACCCCAACAACACCCATCGGCCATCCGGCTGACGGTAGATCAAGCGAGAGGGCTGCAGGTTGCAGCAGCTCACCCCTTCCCGGTTTAGGAAGGCCAAGGTTTGTAGCACATCTTGCAACAAGGCCCGTACCTCAGCCTCCGTCCAGTCGCGTTCGCAATAGCGGTGCATGGCACTTTGGTGGGAAGGAGTCGTTGGCTGGCCCTTCTCGGTTGTGTCGCCCAGCAATAGAGTCTGTTCCAGGGTGGGCCCTTCAACCCATTCTTCCACCCAATAAAACTCCCCCTCTTGCTCAAAGCAGGCCAACAGGCGGGTAATACCTTCGTGGGATCCCAAGTGTTCCCGCAGGGCCGCTTCTTGTTGAAAGAGATGCCGCAGCGAGGCGGAGTCCTCACCCCGTTCGCGGTGCAGAGCACTTTGGCCGGGCTGCCAGCGCCTGATCACCACCCGAAGCCGCTCAGGGTGATGGCCATCTTGTGCCAAGTAGGTCTGTCCGCTGGATCCCAGTGCTTCCAAGATCTGATAGCGGCCACCCAGGGTCTGCCCTACCATGGGGAGAGTGCGAACCTTTTCCTTCCGACCCATCATGCCATAGCGACGTGAGACTCAGGCTAACCGTTCACCCTTGCGTTCACGGTGCGGAGCGCCTGGGTGGGATAGAGTCCTCGCCGCATCAGTCCTCCACCGCCATGGCTGAGGTGAGCAGAGCAAAAAGCGAAAGGGGATCCCGACAGCCGCTTTCGGTCAACTTTCTCCCTGGAGCAGGCTGAGTTGCTCAGCGACCTGGGGGATGTTGTTGCAAAACCTGCTTCAAATATCGCCCTGTATGGGATCCGGGGTGCTCAGCCACCTGTTCTGGAGTGCCAACGGCGATGATCTGGCCGCCGTGGTCGCCGCCCTCTGGCCCCAAGTCAATAATCCAATCAGCACAGCGGAGAATGTCCAGGTTATGCTCGATCACCAGCACGGTGTTGCCTGTATCCACCAGCCGTTGCAGGACGTTCAAGAGCTTGTGGACATCGTAAAAAGACAAGCCGGTGGAGGGCTCATCCAGCAGATAGAGGGTTTTGCCGGTGGAGCGGCGGGCCAGTTCTGCGGCCAGCTTGACCCGTTGCGCTTCCCCACCGGAGAGGGTCGGGGCTGGCTGGCCCAGCTTGATGTAATCGAGGCCCACATCGGCCAGAGTCTGCAGGATCTTGGCGGCGGGGGGCAGAGCCGAGAAAAAATCCAGCGCTTCCCCCACTGTCATGTCCAGGACTTCGGCGATGTTTTTGCCTTTGTACTTGATCTGCAGGGTTTCGCGGCTGTAGCGGCTGCCCCCACAGACTTCACAGGTGACGTACACATCGGGCAGAAAGTTCATTTCAATCACGTTCACCCCCTGCCCTTTGCAGGCTTCACAGCGCCCCCCCTTGACGTTGAAGGAAAAGTGGCCGGATTGGTAGCCTCTGGCCTTGGCATCCAAGGTTTGGGCAAAGGTTTGGCGGATCGGGTCGAACAGGCCGGTGTAGGTGGCAGGGTTGGAGCGGGGGGTACGGCCAATGGGAGATTGGTCGATCACGATCACCTTGTCAATGTGTTCGATGCCCTCAAGTGCTCCCATCTCCGTGGGTTGGGGCACCTTGTGTCCAAGATGGTGCTGCAGGGCAGGGTAGAGCAATTCGTTGACCAAGGTGGATTTGCCGGAGCCAGAGACGCCTGTAACACAGACCAACTTGCCCAGGGGGATCTCTACATCAATGTGCTTGAGGTTGTTTTTGTGGGCATTGGTGAGCTTGAGAGAAACCGCCTTGCCGGCCCGCCGCTGCCCAGGGGTCGGGATCCGCTCCCGCCCTGAGAGATAGGCTCCGGTGATGGAGCGTTCGCAGGCCATGATGTCCGCCAGGGATCCCTGCACCACCACTTCCCCCCCGTGGATCCCGGCTCCAGGGCCGATATCCACGATGTAATCGGCGGCACGGATGGTTTCTTCGTCGTGTTCCACCACGATCAGCGTGTTGCCTAGATCCCGCAGGCGAAACAAGGTCTGCAACAGGCGCTCATTATCCCGCTGGTGCAGGCCGATGGAGGGTTCGTCCAACACGTAGAGCACGCCCGTCAAGCCGGAGCCCATTTGGCTGGCCAGCCGGATCCGCTGCGCTTCGCCGCCGGAGAGGGTCATGGCCGGACGGGCCAAGGTGAGGTAGTCGAGGCCCACATCCACCAAAAACTGCAGCCGGGTTTTGATCTCCCGCAGCACCAACTCGCCGATCTGCGCTTGGCGGGGGGTAAGGTTTAGCTGCTCCAGGCGGCGCAGGCAGTCTCTGATAGAGATTTCGGTGAGATCCGTGATGCGGTAGCCCCCAATGCGCACGGCCAGAGCTTCCGGCTTGAGACGGGATCCCCCACAGGCGGAACAGGGACGGTTGGTGAGGTAGGTTTCCAGCTTTTGCCGATAGACTTCGGAAGTGGTTTCCTGGTAGTGCCGCTGCAATTGGGGGATCACCCCTTCATAGCGGCGATAGTACCCCCGGCCTCGGTATTGAGATTCCGCCTCGACGATATAGATCTCTTGGTCTGCACCGTAGAGGATGATCTGCTGTTGCTGGGGGGTGAGATCACACCAGCGGCTGCTGAGGTCAAAGCCAAAAGCCTTGGCGGCTCCCGCCAACAAAGCCAGATAGTAGGGGTTCTCCCGCTCTGCCCAAGGGGCGATGGCCGCGTACAAGGGGAGCTTGGGATCGGGCACGATCCGCTCGGGGTCGAAGATGGGCTCAAAACCCAGCCCGTGGCAGACAGGACAGGCCCCAATCGGCGAGTTGAAGGAAAACAGGCGCGGCGACAGCTCGCCCATCACCGAACCGTGCTCCGGGCAGGCAAATTGCTCAGAAAAAATCAGCTCCGTTGGCTTGCTGTTCAGGTATTGCCCCGCCGACTCGGCCACCTTTTGCAGCAGGAATTCTTGTTCGCCCTCGCGAGGCATCACTTCCACCACCGCGATCCCCTGCGACTGCCGCAGACAGGTAACCAGAGAGTCGGTGAGTCGCTCTGCCAAATCCGGGCCTTTCACCAGCCGATCCACTACGATCTCGATGTCGTGGGCTTTGTTTTTGGCCAAGGTGATCTCCTCACTCAGCTCCCGCACCTGGCCATCGACACGCACCCGCACAAACCCCTGGTGTCGCAGGCTTTGTAACAAGTTGGCGTGGGTGCCCTTTTTTCCTTTCACCACCGGCGAAAGCAACTGAAACCGCGTCCGATCCGGCAGAGCCATGATCTGATCCACAATCTGATCCACCGTCTGCGGGGCAATCACCCGGTTGCAATGGGGACAGTGAGGGATCCCAGCTCTTCCGTACAGAAGCCGCAGGTAGTCGTAGATTTCGGTAACGGTGCCGACGGTGGAACGGGGGTTGTGGCTGGTGGACTTTTGATCGATGGAGATGGCCGGACTCAGCCCTTCGATGCGATCCACATCCGGCTTGTCCAGTTGCCCCAAAAACTGCCGCGCATAGGCACTGAGGGATTCCACATAGCGCCGCTGCCCTTCGGCAAAAATGGTGTCAAAGGCCAAAGAAGATTTGCCCGATCCGGAGACGCCCGTGAATACCACCAGGCGATCCCGCGGGATCCGCAGCTCGACATTCTTGAGGTTGTGCTGCCGCGCCCCCACCACGTGAATTTCGTTTTGGCTGGACATCTCACCACCTTTTCGCGCAGCGTGTCACAGGCATCCCGTCGAGACCGGCGAGTAACAAAATCTTAACGATTCTTAGTTAACGATTCTAATGCTCTTCGCTTTGTCCAAAAGGGGATCCCAGGGAGGGCAAACCGGTAGCAAAAAAGACTTGGCTATGCTGGAAAGGATTGAATCCCAAGGGCCATGACCTGGACACTGCCATCCGTTCAAAAGGTGTTTGTTTACCTGTTGGTGGGGATCGCCTTCACGGCCCTTTGTCTGGGGGATCAGGCTCTGTCGCCACCGGTCATTGCCGTTTGCTTGGCCGCAGGGGCCTGCAGTTGGTTTTGGGAGCCGCCAAGGATTGCTTTTGCCCGCTATGCCCCCCTGTGGATGCCCCTGACGGTGGCGGTGTTGCTTAGCCTGCTGGCTTTGGTTATCTTTGGGATCCTTCCCTTTTCCGATGGGGCCATTGGCTTGGTGCTTTACCTAACGGGGGCCAAGCTGTTTCAGCGGGAACGGGCAGCCGATCACATCCAGTTGGCGGTGCTGTCTCTGCTGCTGATGGCCATTGCCACCCTGTTCAACGAAGACATCAGCTTTGGGCTGCTGTTTTTGCTGTACGTGGGGGTAGGGCTAATCAACCTCACCCTTTACCACCTGCGCCTGCAAGCAGAGCAGCACCCGCAGGCAGCCAGCCAAACCCGTGGCATCAACCTCAACTTTTTGGGCTTTCTCGGATCCCTGGCTTTGCTGGCGGTGATCCTGTCCGTGGCTTTGTTTTTCTTGTTCCCGCGGGTCAGTTTAGGAATTCTGGGTCGCCAGGCCCGCTCGCCGGTGATGACCACTGGCTTTGCCGAGGAAGTCAGCCTGGGAGCATTCGGCACCCTCAAAACCGATAACACCGTTGTCATGCGGGTGGAATTTCCGGCAGGGGTGCCGCCCCGTGTGGAGTCCCTCTACTGGCGCGGGATCAGCTTCGATCGCTACGATGGACGGGCCTGGTCGCGAACGCTAGACCGCTTCATCCCCATTTTCCCCAACGCAGCAGGGGTATTTGATCTCTCTGCCTCCAGCTTGATCCCCACTGCTCCTGACCTGCTGCTTCTCCCCTTGGAGCAGCTTATCTATCTGGAGCCGCTGGTCACCAACACCGTTTTTGGGGTGGCCCCGCTGGTGGAGATGGAATGGCTGGAGCGGGGCGGAGCGGCGACGGTGCAACAAGCTTGGCAACGGCAGAATCGCCGCCTCATCTTGAGCGAGACCGGAGATGTTGGCCATTCTCTGCCTCGGCAGGTGCCCCATCTTTACCGCGCCCGGAGCCGGATCTCAAGGGAGTTAAGCCCGCGCTTGCGCCGGCTAGGCCACGCGGAGCTGTTCAGTGCTCTCGACCCAGTCCAACAGGCAGCCTATCTGCAGTTGCCAGCAGACCTGGATCCGCGCATTCCCGCCTTGGCTGAAGACGTTACCGCTGGGATCCCCGATGTCTTTGGCAAGGTGACGGCTTTGCAGAACTACCTGCTGGAGAACTACGCCTATACCACCGATCTGCCGGATCCCGGCCCTGAACCGCCTTTGGAAGCCTTTCTGTTCACCCATCGGCGGGGCCACTGCGAATATTTCGCCACAGCCCTGACGATACTGGCCCGCAGCATTGGCATCCCGGCCCGGATGGTGAATGGCTTTTTGGGCGGGCGCTGGGTGGCGCAGGAAAATTATCTGGCAGTACGCAATGCCGACGCCCATTCCTGGACGGAGATCCCCTTTGGCCCCTACGGCTGGGTCATCTTTGACGCTACGCCGGCAGAGGCCAATGTTAGTCAGCGGCAGAGCTGGTGGGATCCCCTTCAAGATTTCTACGACAGCTTGCGCTTCCGCTGGTTTAAGTACGTCATCCAGTACGACCTATCCACCCAGCGGCAGATCTGGCGGCAGATCCAGGAGCTGGCCAGCGCTGTAGCCGCCTCTCCGGATCGAGAGGATGTCGGTGCTGGCTTCCGTCGCAGCCTGGTTGCCTTGGGGCAAACGTTGCAGCAGAATGGCCTGCCGGTGTTGGGGGTGGTTTTGATCACCGGATCCATGGCCTATTGGGGTCGCCGCCGCCGCTATCGGGCTTTGCGCTGGCAGGATGGGGGGTGGATTCTCCTAGCCACTGCCGGCAATGGGGTGGTGATGGGATCCCTGTGGCAGCCTCCGCCCCCCTGGCCCACCTGGATGGTTGGCCTCTTGCTACCGAGTCTGGCCTTTGCTGGGATGCGCTGGATCCCGGCGGCTCTACCCAAGTCGCAGCAGCGCCGCCAGCTTATCTCAAGGCTTTATCTGCAACTGCGGGATCTGGCGACGGCGGTGGGGATCCCAGCCCACCTAGGCCCTGAGGCCTGCCTGGAACACTTGCGCCACTCCGACTTACCACAAGCCCAGGTGGCCATCCAGTTCTTGGAGCGCTACCTGGAGGTGCGCTTCGGTGGGATCCCGTTGGAGGCGGGCGAATTGCAGCGCTGGCAACAGCAACTCAGACAGCTTAGGCAAGCATGGCAGCCACTGGCCAAAACCCCCAGAAGAGCCGCCTGACCAGAAGGACGGCTATGCCCTGGAGCAGGTACCCCAAAAGCCCTGCGAGAAGCCTTGACAGTTATGAGACAGTTAAGAGATAGTTAACGTTAGTTATAGACCCCGTAAGCTGCACTGTCAGACGGGGAAATCGCTCAGTGGCGCACTCGCTTCAGGCACGTCTCGCGCTGCTGCATCGCTATGCCCTTGCAAACTCATCTGAAGCTGTGTTACGTTTCTTAACGTTCAGCTTCGAACGAGCAAGGGCGTGTTAGCTATGCGTAGCTATTCTTTGAGGGTAGCGTTGGCTGCGACTGTATGCGTTTTGTCTTCTTCCGTCTTCTCCTCTAGCCTGGCTCAAGCAGCGCCTCAGCCGACCGGAAACGGGGCCATCTTCTTCCACCCGGATGGCACTTCGGCTTCCCACTGGGACATCACACGCATTCTCCACTACGGCCCCGATGGCTTTCTGAACTGGGATCGTCTCCCCGTGATTGCCCCCTATCGCGGGCACCTTCTCGACCAGCTTGGGGGAACTTCCAACGCCGGAGCGGTGATCCATGCCACGGGAACCCGTGCCCACGCCAAGAGCTTTGGGTTGGATCCGGACGGCAAGGAGTATCCTTCTGCCAACGGCACCCTGAACACGATCATGGAAGATGCCGTGGCGGCAGGCTTGGGTACGGCTCTGGTGCAAACGGGATCCATCATTGAGCCGGGGACGGCTGCCTTCGTTGCCAAAGCTGCCAAGCGCAGCGACTATGAGGAGATTGCCCTGCAGGTGGTGGAGTCGGGGGTGGACATCATTCTCGGGGCTGGCGAGGAATGGCTGCTGCCGGAAGGTGTCCAGGGCCGCTTTGGCCAAGGGAAGCGCAAGGATGGCCGCAACCTGATTGAGGAGGCCAAGAAAAAGGGGTACGCCGTTGTCTACACCCGCGACGAGCTGCTCAAGCTGCCGGCAGATGTCTCCAAGGTTTTGGGGGTGTTCAACGTCGAGGACACCTTCTACGACAAGCCTGAAGAAGAGTTGCGGAAAGAAAACTTGCCCAACTACATCGCCAGCGCCCCCACCATTGCCGAGATGACCGAATTTGCCCTGGCGCGGATCTCCCGCAATCCTAAGGGCTTCTTCGCCGTCATCGAAGAAGAGGGCACTGATAACATGTGCAACAACCTCAATGCCTCTGGCTGCCTGGAGGCCATGAAGCGGGCCGACGATGCCATCGGGGTGATTCTCAACTTTATCGAGAAGAATCCCAAGACCTTCATGATCACCACCAGCGACAGCAATGCCGGTGGCATGCAGTTGGTGGATGTCGAGTCCGCCGATGAGCCGTTGCCCCCTACTGACCCCGAAGGCAGTGGTGCCCCCATTGACGGAGTTGACGGCACGGGCACAAAGCCGTTTATTTCTGCTCCTGACAAGAATGGCAAGCGCTTTCCCTTTGCCGTGGCTTGGGCTAGCGGAGATGACGTGGGCAGCGGCGTCATCGCTCGCGCTGCGGGCTTGAAGGCCCAAGAGCTGGTGCCGACCACCGGGATCCTGAACACGGACATTTATCGGATTCTCTACTTCGTGCTCTTCGGGGAGCAGATCCCCAGCGAGCTGAAGCCCTAGTGCTGCAGTTACCTGCTTTGGACGGGCATTTGCCTTAAGCTCTGGTAGCCACGGGGGATCCATTGGATCCCCTTTTTTTACGAGACTACACAACGCTTGGATTTCTTTCTATGATCGTTTGATCGTTGAACAGACTTGGAGTACCCCTGCTGCACCGCCTGGTAGCGCCGTTTGAACGCCTGCTGCTGCACCTTGTGATCCACAATGGGATCCGGATAGCCACAACTTCGCCGTTCCCGCAAAGCCCAGGCTCCCTTGGGGTCATCTCCCACCCACAGCAGAGCCGGCGTATCCAGCCGTGCCAGCTCCGGCAGATAGCGACGGATGTACTCTCCTTCCGGGTCATAGCGGGCTGCTTGCGTGGCCGGGTTGAAGATGCGCAGGGGCTTGGGATCCGTGCCCACACTGGCGCTCCACTGCCAACCGCCGTTATTGGCCGCCAGATCCCCATCCACCAGCTTTTGCATAAAGTAGCGTTCCCCCCAGCGCCAATCGATAAGCAGATCCTTGGTTAAAAAGCTGGCTACAATCATGCGGCAGCGGTTGTGCATCCATCCAGTTTCGTTCAGTTGGCGCATGGCCGCATCCACGATGGGGTAGCCCGTCTGACCGGTGCACCAGGCCTGAAACCAGTCCTGCCGATTGTCCCACTCCAGGGCGTCGAAGGCTCGTCGATAGGCTCCGGTTTCCACGTGGGGCCAGTGGGCCAAGACATGCTTGTAAAACTCTCGCCAGCACAGCTCCTGCCGCCAAGTTTGCAAGCTGCTTTCGGCCTCTTGGCTGCGCACCTCGGCTTCCACCTCCCGCGTGGCTTGCCACACCTGGCGAATGCCGATCGTTCCCCAGCACAAGTGGGGGCTCAGTAGAGAAGTGCCCGGCTCAGCCGGGAAGTTGCGGGCTCGCTCGTAGTCCAAAATGCGCAAACCCTGACAAAAGTCTTCCAAAAGGGCTTGAGCCGCTGCTTCCCCCGCTGCTGGGATCCGCTGGTCGCAGACAAAGCCCAAATCTGCTAAAGTGGGCAGAGGCTGCGCCTTCAGACCGGACACCGGTTGTAGCCCTTTGGGAATCGGGTAGGGATCCCGCTTGGGCAAGCTCGCCCACCTGCGCCAGAAGGGAGTGAAGACCGAATAGGGCTCCCCCGCCTGGGTCAACACTTCCCCCGGCCCGTGCAGCAGCATATCTTGGTAGGAGAAGGACTGGATCCCGGCTGCGGCCAAACTGGCCTGCACTCGACTCTCTTGCTGTAGGGCGAACGGCTCCCCATCGGCATTCCAAAACACGGCCCTGGCTCCCAGGTCTGTGGCCAAGCACCGCAACTCCACCGAGGGATCCCCCAGCCGCCAGATCAGTGGGATCCCCATCTGGGCGTAGCGCTCTTGGAGCTCTTGCAGAGCCTGGAGCAAAAAGGCCACCCTAGCTGGGGCCATGTCCGACCGTCTCAGCATCTGCGGGTCGAAAATGAAGACAGGCACCACCTGGGAGCTGCGCTGGGCTGCCTCATGCAGGGCTGTGTTGTCCTCTAACCGCAGATCGCGACGATGCCAAAGCAAAACGGGGGAAGTCATAGGCTGCCAAGCAATGGGATCCCATCTTGGCTGGTTTCCACCGCCTCTTTCAACTCACCCCCCCCAAGGCCGGGATCCTGGGCAGCCAGAAGCTACACTGCGTTGTAAAGAACCTTGAAGAACCCTATCAAAGCTCTAGACTGTCGAACACCCGACTGGGACAATAGCGGCAGCGCTCATCCGGCTTTTGCTGGCCATCGCTGTATCCCATCGCGTAAGCTGTATCCCCCAACATCACCACAAGCTGAGTCAGCTTCAGGGAAAGCAACGGGTCAAGCGGCTCCGTCACATTCAGCATAAACTGCTCAATGGAGCGCCGCAGCGCCTCTGGCGTCTTGATCATCACGTCTCCATCCATCCATCGATGGCTTTAGGTATTCATACTCAAGGCAAGATGGACATGGACTCAGGATAAAGGTGGAAGGAAGAGATGCTCGTAGCATTGGCTACTGTTCTTGGGGCCAAGCTGGCGGGGGCTATGCTTCACACCGACCAGAGCAGGCTTGCGGATGATGTTAGCCTAGGTATCCAAAAATGGCGACAGCGCGACGAGTGGCACGGGTAGCAGAACTGATCAAACGAGAGGTCAGCCAAATCCTGCTCTCGGAGATCAAAGATGACCGGGTCGGGGCAGGGATGGTCAGCATTGTGGATGTCGAGGTTTCCAATGACCTGCAAAATGCTCGCATCTTCGTCAGCATTTATGGGGATGAGACAGCTCAACACCGGGCCATGGAAGGGTTAGCGGCGGCCACACCCTTTGTGCGGCGGGAAATCGGCCAGCGCCTCAGCCTGCGACGGGTGCCAACAGTGGTGTTTTTGCAGGATCGCTCTTTGGAGCGGGGATCCCGCGTTTTGGCTCTGCTTAACCAACTGAGACAGACCTCTGAGGCCCAGGAACCGGAGGGATCCCAAGCTGGGGTTGAGGACACCGCCGAGGGCGAAGAAAACGAATCGAGCGGCGAATAGTTGCACCATTTCGAGGGATCCGCGCTGGAGCTCAGCCTGCTTTGCACGAGAGAGCAAAGGATCTGCCTTGATGGCCACTAGATAGAGGGGCCTTTGCTTTGCAGCAATGCGGACAACATCCAAGAAAAGTTTTTGACGTTCGCGTAAGCGGGCCGGAGGCCCTGAAGTTCTTGGATTTGTTAGGCTTAAGGGAGCCATACAGCCCTTCCTCTGGTCATCCATCTGTACAGGACTCAATGTCTGCGGCACGCTTGCGCAAACCAGAGCGCTCTGCTCCAATGGGCAGCGGCGTTGTTGTGGTCAACCTGCGAAAGGGCTGTAAAGTTGCTGTTCATGCCTTTTCTGCCTTTTCATGGATGTTCAAAGCCCACTGCAACCGGATCCCTCTTTAGCGGGTGCTACTCCACTCCAAGCTCTGCAGGCCCTCAACCAGAGTGTTGCCGAAGCTCTGGTTTCCTGCTTGAAAGGGCAACCCCAACAGGCCACTCAGCACCTTTTGCTGGCTCTGCCGCAGCTCATGGCAGCTCTGGGGGCCTTGAGGCAAAAATCTTCCGTTCGCGTAAGCGGGCCGGAGGTCTTGGCCGAGCCTGCAGGCTGCCCTTCAGAAGCCCAGCCCAAGCGCATCCTTCACATCGAAGGCAACCGCGTGGAAGTGTGGGTGGATAACCAAATTCGCAGCAGTTGGAGCATTTGGTCGGTGGGAGATCTCAAGGAAGTCTGCCGGCTGGCAGAAGAGTTTGACTGTGGCCTCAGCTATTCTCTAGGAGAAAACTCAGAGTCTCAGTCGGAAATGCTGCTGTTGCCCCCCAATTCTGCTGGTGTGTCCGACCGACTCTCCAACCCCGTTCGCGCAAGCGGGCCAGACGCCTCAGGCTCCGCCGCCTAGTACCCTCAGCTTCGGTTGCTGCTTTTGCTGTTCAAATCCCTATGGCAGAACCCCAACGGCTACAGAAGCTCTTGGCTCAGCAGGGATTGGCCTCGCGTCGCCAGGTGGAAGCTTGGATCCTGGCCGGGCGCATTCGAGTGAACGGGAAGGTGGTCACTGAGCTGGGCTCCAAAGCCGATCCAGAGCGGGATCGCATCGAGGTGGATGGTCAGGTGATCCCTTTGGCCAAGGATCCGGCGCGCTATGTTTTGCTCCTGCACAAGCCAGTGGGGGTTTTGTCAACCTGTGCAGATCCTTGGGGACGCAAGACGGTGCTGGATCTGCTCCCCCCATCTTGGAAACGGCAAACCCGCCTCTACCCGGTGGGCCGGCTGGATGCGGACAGCAGTGGCGCTTTGCTGCTCACCAATGATGGCGACTTGACCTTGAAGCTGACCCATCCGCGCTATCATCTGCCCAAAACCTACCGGGTACAGGTACAAGGGCATCCGAGTCAGGCCACTCTGCAACATTGGCGAGACGGAGTAGACTTAGAGGGGTACACCACTCTGCCGGCGGAGGTGGAGTTTTGTCCTGCCCCGGATTTCCGGCAAAGGGAGCATCCCAATTGCTCCTGGCTGAGGGTGGTGTTGTTTGAGGGACGCAACCGGCAAATTCGGCGGGTGGCGGAGCGTCTTGGGCATCCGGTGCTCAGCTTACATCGGGAAGCCATTGGCCCACTGGGCTTGGGCAACCTGAAAGCAGGCCAGTTCCGCCAGTTGGATCCCCATGAGCTCCAAGCTTTGCTGGCCCCTCTCACCGGGCACAGCAGCTCATCCTCGCAAGGACTCCGTCCCGCTTACGCGATCGGGAAGCGCCCTCTAAGGCCTCCGGCCCGCTCACGCGATTAGCTCGTCAGAGCCTCTAACTGAGTGCAAACTCTCACAGTAGCCTCCTTTCTTCCGCAGGTGGCCAAATGATGCAAGAGCCAGCACACTCTTTAGAAGCCCTGGGATCCCTGTTGCGGCAAACACGGGAGGCACGGGGACTGACGTTGACAGAAGTAGCTAACGATACCTTCATTCGCTGCCAATATCTGCAGGCGCTGGAGGAAGCTGACTTGAGCCGGTTACCGGAGCCGGTGTATGTGCAAGGGTTTCTCAAGCGCTATGCCGACTATTTGGGGTTGGATGGCGAAACCCTCTCTCGGCGTGCCTCTCCGCTTTTATCGGCCAAAACGCCCCACGCGCCAGCTCCTCTTGCCGTTGTCGGCCAGCAACCTACCTTTGCCCTGCGCCCTCTCCACCTTTGGGCCGCTTATGTGGTGCTGATTGTGCTGACGGTGGGGGGATTATCAGCTCTTTTGGAGGGCACAGGCAATCCTTTTGGGCGTTGGCTGGTGAGCCTGCCAACAGTTGGCCGGGAGGGATCCGGCCAGCAACCGCCTGCTGCCAACTCCCCGGATCCCACTCTGTCGGCAGCTCAGCCCACGGCCCGCCAACTGTTTCCCACCCTCGACCAATGGACGCGCATCCAAGGCGTCTTCCCCGAGGTCTTGGAAGCTCACTTGGGGGGGGCGGGGCGCAAGCCGGTGCGTCTGGATATTCGCGTGGTGGAGCGCCCTTCCTGGTTGCGGGTCATCGCCGATGGGCAAACGGTCTTCGAGGCCACCTTACAACCGGGGGCTGAGTTGAATTGGGAAGCAGAGCAATCGATTGTGTTGCGTACCGGCAATGCGGGCGGTGTGTTGGTGACCTTTAACGACCGGGAGCTTGGAGTGATGGGCCGATTTGGGGAAGTGAAAGAGCTGATGTTCGAGCCGGGGTTGGATATTCAGTCGCTGCAGTAGGAACCCAGCCAAATGATCATCCCGTTGCGCTTGGCGTTATCGGCGGCAGAGTAGGAGCAATCTCCCACCCCTGGGAGCCAAGCTGCTGCAGCAGGTGCCGGACTTTGTCGATGTCTTTATCGCCTGGCCGACGTTCCACACCACTGGAGAGGTCGATGCCGCTTGGCTGCAGGTGGCTGAGTGCCTGCAGAACATTGTCCGGGTTCAGCCCACCAGCCAGTAGCCAAGGCAAGGGCAGAGCCCGCTCACGCGAAAGGCGAGCAAGTTCTGGCCAATTCAGAGTTCGCCCCGTTCCACCCGCCTGTTGGGGGTGATAAGCATCCAAAAGCAGCATCTCCACACAGTCTCGGTAGAGATTGGCCACTTCCAGATCTTGCGGCTGGCGGACGCGCAGGGCCTTGATGCGGCGGATCCCGGGAAGCCATTCCCCCAATTGCTGACAATCTTGCGGGGATTCTTGGCCATGCAACTGGACAGCCGTGAGGCCCACCGTTTCCACCCAGGCGGCGATGGCGCGGGGATCCTGATCCAGGAAGACCCCCACCTTTTCCACAGGGCCGGGCAGGGATCCCACCCAACGGGCCATTTCCGAGAGGGGCAAATAGCGGGGGGTATTGGGCACCGCGATAAACCCAAGGGCACTCACCCCCAGCGCGGCGATAGCCTCCGCTTGATCCTGACAGGTGATGCCGCAGATTTTGACAAACAACCGGCCCATTGGGAGTGCTAGCTAATAAATAGCTAATAAACAAAGAATAAACACGGTTAGCTGCTGGTTCTTTAGATTTTTCTGAGGGTGCCGATACATCTACTTTTGTTCAGGGCGCATTTGCAAAGGATCCGGGTGCTCCGGGTGAAGCTTGTTGATCCGGCGCACCATTTGCCACAGCCGTCCGAAGTTGCGCTGGTTGAAGTGCATCACCAGCCGTGGCAGATGGGCAATATCTTCCTCGGCTTCCTCCGGCAAGGCCCCAGTTTGCTCGATCCGGCCCGAATCGAGAATATCGGCAAACTCTTCGTTTAAGATGTCTAGGGCTTCCGGTGAGAGTCTGGTGTTCAAGCGCAAAACCAGGAGCTCCCGCACGTAGCGATTGCTGTGAAAGACGCGATAAAAATCGACAATCTGCTGGCAGGCATCTTCCACGTCGTCGGTTAGGGTGTAGAGGAAGAGATCTTCTGGGCTGATCAAGCCGCGACCAAGCAGGTGCTCCCGCACGTATTCGTCCCATTCTTTCCAGTAGCAGCCACCTGTTCTGTCCACCAGCACCAAGGGCATGAGCTTGGTTTTTCCGGTTTGCATTAGGGTTAGGCATTCAAAGGCTTCATCCTGAGTGCCGAAACCGCCGGGAAAAAGCACTAGCGCGTCAGTTTCTTTGACAAAAAAGAGCTTGCGGGAAAAGAAATACTTGAAGTTGATAACCCGATCGCTGGCAGCAATGACGGGATTGGCCATTTGCTCGAAGGGAAGCTGGATGTTGAGCCCAAAAGAGTTCTCCAGCCCTGCCCCTCGATTGCCGGCTTCCATGATGCCGCTGCCGCCCCCCGTCATCACCATGAACCCCCGTTGACTGATGCAGTGGGCGAACAACTGGGCCTGGCGATATTCGGGACTTTCTGGCCCCAGTCGTGCCGACCCGAAAACGGTGATCTTGCGTTGGTGGGCATAGTTTTGGAAGGCGGCAAACCCCTGCTCCAGATCCTCAAGAGTAGCCGCCAAGATCTTGGCATCTAAACGGCTCAGCTCTAGGGATCCCATGCGCTGCAGCGACTGCAAAATACGCAGCCAGGCTGTCCGGTTGGGGTGATGCTCCAACTGCTTTAGGCGGGTCTCAGCGTTGCAAAAAACCTCTCGCAGAAGGGAAGAAACAGAATCGGTCAATCTGGGATCCTAAAGTTCTCTGGGATTCACTTTAATCAGTTCTCAGCACAAAATATCAACCAGGTTCCAATGCAGAACCCAAAAGTTACATTCTGAAACATCCAGGCTCCTGGCCTCAGGGCTGTCCTCAGGCTTCGGCAGGTGTGTCGAAGTGCTTTTCCAGGATCGTGGTCAGAGTTGCCTTGGGTACGGCGCCGACCACCACATCCACTTTCTGGCCGCCCTTGAACAACATCAGGGTGGGAATGCTGCGAATACCGTACTGGCTGGCAGTTTGAGGGTTCTCGTCGGTGTTGATTTTTACAACCTTAACTTTGCCAACATACTGCTCAGCTATCTCCTGAACCACAGGAGCCACCATCCGACAGGGGCCACACCAAGGTGCCCAAAAATCGACCAAAACCGGAATATCGCTGCGCAGCACCTCTGCCTCAAAGGTGGCATCAGCGATATCTATTGCTGCAGACATGCCTGGATAACTCCTGAAACAATACCTATCATGGTTTCTAATCTTAGCACAGCTCTCTGGCTGCTGCTGACCGAAAACTCGGCGTCGCAGGCCCCGGCATTCATGCCTGGGGATAAGTCACCGTCTCATGACAGGACGGGAGACTCGCTGATACATTTACGCTGAACACTTCTGAACATCACTGTTCAACTATGCAGCGATAGCATTCTGTTTGTTTCCAAACAGAATGGCGGTATCCCGCAAAGCTTTGAGTAGAATACCCAAAG
>NZ_JBSSBR010000026.1:0-41122 GCF_054059035.1 Thermostichus sp. MS-CIW-36 | reverse complement strand
AGACTTTTGACCAGCAAACCTATATGGAGGAGGGCTTTCCTCCCGACACCAAGCCTGCGGCTATGGTGCGGGCCTCCAGCCCGAAAATTTGGTGAAGCCAAGATGGACGTGATCCCAGATGAACCGATTGTGATTGCCAGCCTGCTGAGCCTGGCTTTGCTGGGGATCTTGATTCTGAACTTGGCAGGGCGTGGGTCTGGGGATGCAGATTAAAAGGTTGACAAGCTTACTTATCTTTCTTTAAGATTAGGATCGCCTTGTCGGAGAGCGCCCCCATCGTCTAGAGGCCTAGGACACATCCCTTTCACGGATGCGACAGGGGTTCGAATCCCCTTGGGGGTATTGCGTAAGAGCCATGAGAGACTGAGCCCGTCGACACGGGATCCCTGGCAGCGGCGACACCTTACTCAGACTTTACTCAGAGAGGCTTTGCCGCCACAAACCACTCCAGATACAAGCTGGGAGAGCGGGTCATCTGGGATCCCCATACAAGCGGCATGGGCAGCCAGCCAACTGCCACTCCGTCGAGGGGGATCCCTATTCCACCCTTACTCCTCAACAGGGGAAAAATCTCCAAAGCAGCGGCCTAGAAGGTTAGGCTTAGTTGTCCAATCGGCTACGGCTTGGGTTTGAGCAGACCTAGGGCCTGCCAGGATCAGGTGCTGGCCACCAGAGCTTCAGCCGGCGTGGCGGCGACCAACAGCTCATCTTTGATAAGCTCTGCCAGCTCCTGCAGTTGGCGAATCGCCTCTGCCCCTTCCAATTTCATAAGCTCCCGGTCATCCCGCATTTCTGTCCAGCTAATGGAGCATTCGGAAACCAAAAAGCGGATTAGGTGCCCCTCTCGTAAACTGACCATAAACGAGGCACTCTCGAAAGACGTACCACAGGTGTAGCAAGAGGCTGGGTAGCCCCGCTTCTCCAAAACGATGGCCAGAGCCTGCAAACTCATCACCAGATCTTGAACATAGCTGCGGTATTGTTCCGCCAACCGTGTGAACATCACACTCCTCCCTAACGGATTGGCACTTTTGGGGCTTAGCCTAGCTGCAAATGACCTAACTAGTAATTTATGCTTAGGGCTAGGATTACATCTATCATAACAATCGACAACCCCTCAAGGAAGTGGTTAAGGCCACAGAGTAGGCGAAGTCTACTTCAGTGAAATGTAGTATTCAACACTTCTCTTAACAGGGACATCAAAATTTACCTCGAGTCAATGCTCTTATCTATCGGGATCCTCACCCAGTGCTTGGCCCAGTCTTTTCTCAAAATGGCTCAGGGCTGCTCGTGTCAGCAGGACAGTTGCCTCAAAGCTTTCTCTTGCAAGGGTCTCACCGATCGCGAAGTAAGACGCGGTCTTTTGACAAGAGACCGGCGGGAGTGTCAAGTGGGCCAAGGCTTGCAGACGAATGCAGATCAAGGTGGGTTCCCGCCCGATTATGCTGAGAAAATTCTCGGCATGGACAATTGAGAAGGAACGGCTCGATGCTGACACCTGTTGATCTGGAAAAACGAGTGGCTTATTTGCAGAGTCCCCAAGCCATTCGGGATCGCTGTCAGTTGCTATTTGAAAGGGTTTTGGCCGATGAATCAGAGCACTTTCGCCTCGACCTGAATCGGATGGGATCCGTAGCCGACTATGTGATCACCACAATGCGGGCCCATTATCCCAACGGGGAAATTCCCTTCCACAGCCGCTGGCAACATTTTCAGGTGGGATCCGGGGAGCGCCTAACCCGTCTGGAAAATCGACTTAAAGACATGGATCCGCTGGAGCGGCTGCGATGCAAGTGGGATCTCGCCATCGTCAGCGTGTTGCTGGACGCAGGGGCAGGCTCTGCCTGGAAGTACCGGGATCCAGAAAGTCAGACGGTGGTGGGTCGTTCCGAAGGTTTGGCCTTGGCCAGTTTCGACTGGTTCTGGCAAGGTGGGTTTTCCAGCGATCCCCAGCAGCCTCTGCAGGTGGATGCGGCGGGCCTGGAGCGGATCACCTTGGCGGATTTGGCAGCAGCTTTCCAGGTGGGGCCGGAAAATCCTTTACTGGGACTGGAGGGGCGCTGGCAACTGCTGCAAAGGTTGGCACAAACTTTGCGGGCTCAACCTCATTACTTTGGATCCGGTCACAATCTTCCCCGTCCTGGCCGGTTGTGGGAAGCAATCCAACCCGAGGATCCCAGCCGTGGGATCAAAGCAGCACAGGTCTTCCAGGCAGTTCAGAGGGGGTTTAGCTCCATTTGGCCTGGGCGAGTCTCGCTGGCCGGGATCCCTCTGGGGGATGTCTGGCCCTATCCCCACCTGCCCCAAACGGAGCCGGGGAGCCATTGGGTGCCTTTTCACAAGTTGTCCCAATGGATGACCTATTCCCTGCTGGAGCCGTTGCAGCAGGAGGGGATCCCAATCGGGGGTTTGGATGAGCTGACGGGTTTGGCGGAGTATCGCAACGGGGGGCTGTTTGTGGATTTGGGGGTGATCCAGCTCAAGCAGCCGGAGATTGGGCAGCAACCGCATCCCCCAGATTCGACGGTGATTGTGGAGTGGCGAGCCCTGACGGTGATTTTGCTGGATCAAGTTGCCTCCTTAATCCGGGAAAGGCTTGGCTGCTCTGCCCAGGAGTTGCCCCTGGTGAAAATACTGCAAGGGGGAACCTGGACGGCAGGGCGGCAAATCGCTGCCCAGCTTAGGCCAGATGCTTCTCCTCCCATCCAACTGCTCAGCGATGGCACGGTGTTCTAAGAGGGGATGGGCAGGCCCCGAGTAATCCTTATGAAACTTCGCAGCAGCCGCATGGCCAGGTCGGGACGGGATCCCCAGTGCAGATGCAGGTACGAAGCGTGAAGACGCTCGGTGGCCCATCCTTCCTGTTGAGGCTGGGCGGGGGATCCCCAGCTGTAGATTGGGCTGGGGGAGATGGGGGTGCTGCGGGAGCGGTGAAATTCATGCCCGCGCAGGCGATCCCCGGCTGGGGCCAGCAGGGTTGGGCGCAAAACCGCAGCTTCGCGGTAGCCCAAACATAGCCGGTTGGCCATGTCTACTGTGATGGGCAACAGCCCGGCCATCGGGTAGGTCTTTCCCTGAAAATCGGTAAGGGATTGGCCCAGCACCATCAGTCCGCCGCACTCGGCGTAGAGGGGTGGGTGGGTGGGCGGGGGAGGTTGTTGGTTAATTCTCTCAGATAGAGGTGCTGCAAACAATTCCGGGAACCCTCCCCCCAGCAGCACGCCGTCGCAGGGCTCCGGTGGCCATAGCCCCACCTGGAGGGGGGAATACTCCAGCAGCTCGGCTCCACAGGCCCGCAACAGATCCAAGTTGTCGGCGTAGTAGAAGTTAAAGGCGTGGTCTTGGGCCACCGCCACCCGTACCTGTTCGCAGCGGCGGGGCGGAGTCCTTTCGGTGAGAGGGGGGATCCCTGGCCACAGCTCTCCTACCGCTGGAGGAAGCCTCCGAATGAGGGGCAATAGGCTATCCCAATTGACGTGTTGCTCGGCCAGCTCGGCCCAGGCAGCTTGCCAGTGGGGGAAGTGATCCAGTTCTGAGACAGGCACCAACCCCAGGTGTCGGCTGGGCAACCGCAAATCCTCCCGCCGGGGAAACTGGCCCAAGACCGGGATCCCCGCTGCAGCCGCTGCCTGCTGCAAGATTTGTCCATGCCGCTCCGAGGCCACCCGGTTGAAAATCACCCCAGCAATGGAGAGGCGGGGATCCCAGCGGCTCAAGCCGTAGAGCAAAGCGGCCACCGTCGTTCCCATGCCGCTGCCATCGATCACCAGCACCACAGGGATCCCGAGCAGGCGGGCCACATGGGCGCTGCTGGCAAAAAAAGGCTCCGTTCCGCCCTCGGGGAGGGGCAGGGATCCCGGCGCTCGTCCATCGAAGAGGCCCATTACCCCCTCCACAATGGCTCCATCCTTGCCCTGGCAATGGTGGCGAAAGCAGCGCTGCACAAAGTCCTCGTCGGTCAAGAAGGGATCCAAAGTGCGACAGGGGATCCCGCTCACCGCCGTGTGAAACAGAGGATCAATGTAATCCGGCCCCACCTTGAAAGGTTGGATGCGCAGGCCCCGTCGCCTCAGAGCGGCCAACAGAGCCAGAGTGATGGTGGTTTTGCCGCTGCCGCTTGCTGCCGCCGCCAGCAGAATGGCCATCTTTCCTGCCCAAGGGTTAGAACTCGATGCCGATTTGCGCCTTGATCCCCTGGTCACGGAAGGGATGCTTGACCAAAGTCATCTCCGTCACCAGATCGGCTCGGTCGATCAACGCTGCCGGCGCGCCCCGCCCCGTCAAGATCAGGTGAACCCGCTCCGGTTTCTCCGCTAGCCCGGCCAACACCCTGTCCGGCGAGAGATATCCCAACTTGAGGGCGACATTGATCTCATCCAGAAGCACCAACTGAAACTCCCCGCTGGTGAACAGCTCCCGCCCCTTTTCCCAGGCCGCCTGTGCATGGGCGATGTCTCGCTCCCGGTCTTGGGTTTCCCAGGTAAAGCCCTCTCCCATGGCGTAAAAAGCTATTTTCCCCAGGCCCAGCTCTGGATGCTCGGCCAATTTCCGCAATAGCTTGGCTTCTCCTGGATCCCAGGCCCCCTTGATAAATTGCACCACCCCCACCGACAATCCCTGGCCGAGGGCGCGGAAGATCATGCCAAAGGCAGCCGTGGTCTTGCCCTTGCCCTGCCCCGTGTGCACGATGATCAAGCCCTTGTCATCTCGCATGCCCGACAGACGCTGCCGCTGGATCTGCTGGCGTTTTTGCATTCTTTGGCGATGCCGCCAGTTTGGGTCAGCCTCTGTGCCCGGTGAGCTATCGCAAGCAGCCTCAAGTTCTGTTGTCGAGGGGGGTTGGGATCCGGAAGCCGGTGCAGGCAAGCCAGACAGGGCGGGTTGGGCCATAATCAAAAGGAATCGAGATTCGCCACACAGGCTGAGGGGAACTGCACCACTGGCGCGACCGTCGGGGCAAACCCAAGTTCCCCACAGCAGACCGCCCCCATCCTAATCCCTCATCTGGTTGCATTGGCTGGGATCATGAGAGCATGACTCTAGTCAATAATAAGCTCAACTATACTGAAAATAATGTATAATATGTTCAGTACGAATTACTACCAGTTGATCTTTCTGTTTACTTTCGAGTCTGCCAACATGGTAGCCAAAGCAAAGCAGAAAATTGGTAGTAAGACGACACGGAAACTGCGCTTTGGGTATTCTACTCAAAGCTTTGCGGGATACCGCCATTCTGTTTGGACTCCGTCCCGCTAACGCGAATGGAAACAAACAGAATGCTATCGCTGCATAGTTGAACAGTGATGTTCAGCAGTGTTCAGCGTAAATGTATCAGAACCGGCTGCTGCTTTCCGAGATAGCCTGCTAATGTACTGCTTCATCTGGGCAGTGCTGGCAATAGGGTGTTTTCAAGTCTTGCCCCGCATCCAAGTCGTATCTGCCGCCGAGTTGCAACCGTGGCTAGCGCCCAGCTACTTTGCAGGTCTGGGGGGATCCCTATTGGCAGCCTTGGGATCCCTGTTGGCCATCTCAGCCGAAACGACGCCAAATCCTGCCGACAAAAAGCATCTGCACCGCTTGGCTTGGGGATTGGGGACAGTTGGCTTTCTCGGCGTTCTCTCCCCCCTGGGCTTGGCCGGCGCATTCTTTCTCAAAGCCGCTCAGGGGACAGACTGGTGGCAGGGTCTGTTTGGCTGAAGCCGCCCACAGCTTATTTTTTTGACAAATGGGCGGAGGTTGGGGGTACTATAGGGACAAGTTCCGTTCTTTATCCAGAGCAGACTGAGGGACCAGGCCCAATGAAGCTGCGGCAACCCGGCGGAAGCCTCCGCTACGGTGCCAATTCCTGCGGTTAGTCAGTAACCGAAAGATAAAGGCAATAAAGTTTTCTCTAGAGGATAGCCCTCTTTGGCGGGGGACTTTTCTGGCAACTTTATCCTTTAGCAGCTCCCATAGCTCTGGTCGCGGCAGCGGGGCAAGGCCTTCGCGGCAGTGCTGGTGCGTCAGCGGTGCAGAACGCTTGCTGGTTGCTGGGCCTTTCCTCTGGCTGAGTTGGGGCTGGTGCGGAGCACCTGGGGATCCCTGGTTGGCTCTTTCTCCGACGGATAATGAACGAGCGGGTGAGCCTTGTTTTTTGTTCAGGTTCTCAGTTCTAGCTTTTAAGGAGAAGGTTCGTTGTCCAAGTCGTTTTTGTTTTCCTCGGAGTCGGTGACAGAAGGGCACCCCGACAAAATCTGCGATCAGATCTCCGATGCCATCGTGGATGCCCTCTTGACGGCGGATCCCCTCAGTCGGGTGGCCGCCGAGGTGGTGGTCAATACGGGCCTGGTTTTGTTGACCGGGGAGATTACCTCACAAGCGCAGGTCAACTTCACCCGTCTGGTGCGGGACAAAGTGGCCGAAATTGGCTATACCGATGCCAAGAATGGGTTTTGTGCAGAAAGCTGCGCGGTGTTGGTGGCTTTCGATGAGCAATCTCCCGATATTGCCCAAGGGGTGAATGTGGCCCTGGAAAGTCGCGGCTCCCAGGAAGATCAATTCGACTTGGTCGGGGCCGGGGATCAGGGGTTGATGTTTGGCTTTGCCTGCGATGAAACTCCTGAGTTAATGCCCTTGCCCATTAGCTTGGCCCACCGCCTCAGCCGCCAGTTGGCCACAGTTCGCAAAAACGGCACCCTGCCCTATCTGCGCCCGGATGGCAAAACGCAGGTGACTGTGGCCTATGAGGAAGGTCGCCCGGTGGGCATTCACACCCTGCTCATCTCCACCCAGCACACACCCACGATTGGCGCCATTACGGAAGAGGCGGCGGTGCAAGAGCGGATCCGCGCCGATCTCTGGGAGGCAGTGGTCACGCCGGTGTTTGCCGAGCTGCCCATCAAGCCGGATAGCCACACCCGCTTCCTCACCAATCCCACCGGCAAGTTTGTCATCGGCGGCCCTCAGGGAGATGCGGGCCTGACCGGACGCAAGATCATCGTCGATACCTACGGCGGCTATTCTCGCCATGGGGGCGGGGCCTTCTCCGGCAAGGATCCCACCAAGGTGGATCGCAGCGCTGCCTATGCGGCTCGTTACGTGGCCAAGAACATCGTGGCAGCTGGCTTGGCGCAAAAATGTGAAGTGCAGGTGAGCTACGCCATTGGGGTAGCCCGCCCCATCAACATTTTGGTGGAAACCTTTGGCACAGGGCGCATCCCCGACGAAGAGCTGTTGCGGCTGGTGCAGCGCCACTTCGATCTGAGGCCGGCAGCCATTTTGGCCCAGTTCCAACTGCGGGAGCTGCCCCGCCAACGGGGGGGACGCTTCTACCAAAATGTAGCGGTCTATGGTCACTTCGGGCAAACTCACCTGGATCTGCCCTGGGAGCGCACCGATAAAGCCGCTCTGCTGCGGGAGGAGGCTCTTGCCAAGGCGACTGCCCTCTTGGCCTAAGAGGGGATCACTAAGACGGCCTGCTGCCTCAATGCTTGCCCTGGTGCAGTTGCTTAACCAGGTGGGGTAGCTCCGGCAGGATCAGGCTGCGCATAGCCAGTTGCACGGCTGCTGGGGAGCCAGGCATGGAAAAGATCAAGCACTTTCCGTGGATCCCGGCGATGGCCCGAGAGGCGATGGCCCGACTGCCGACCTGGGCGTAGCTGAGCTGACGGAAGATCTCGCCAAAACCGGGCAAGGTTTTCTCTAAGAGAGCCTCAATGGCGTCATAGGTGGTGTCGCGGGGGGCGATGCCTGTGCCGCCATTCAACAGGATCACCGGCAGGGATCCGGCCCAATCCTGAACCTGCTCTCGAATGAGCTGCGGTTCATCTCGGAGAATGCAATACCTCTCCACCCGGTGGCCGGATTCCTGGAGGGCTGTGCAGATGAACTGGCCGCTGTGGTCGGTTTCAGGGGTGCGCGTGTCGCTGACGGTGATCACCCCACAGGGCAAGGAGGCAATGTGCTCTGCACCGCTGTCGCGATCAAGGGGAAAGGTCATGGCGGGGATCCCTGAGGAAAAGGTGGCAAACCCATCAAGACTGTCCCTGAGGAGGCTCGGCAGGAGTTGGCGGGTCAACGACCATCTGCGGAATCTCCGGGAATGTGCTCTGCACCTCTGTCGCGAACGATGAGGACTCTGTCCCACCGGCACGAGGGGACTGGGCGAGCAGGCGGCGCAGCTTGGGGGGAAGCTCCTGCAACTGCTCCAACAACAAGTTTAGAGATATGGCCGGTTCTCGGGAAAACAGGGATCCTGCGAGGGGTACCGGCGGCAACGGAGAACAGGCAAGGGCAGCCGAAGCCAAAGAGCGGATCAGCTCCTGCTGCTCCTGCCAAAGGAACTGGCCGATTTCTGGGGGAAAGGTAAGATGAGGAGAGCCGCGACGCTGCCAAAGGCGGAGAAGCTGCTCCACAGAGGTGGCCTTGTACCGCCCCTGGTAGAGGGCTTCCAGCAAAGCCACCGGGATCCAACGGGCCGGGAACGACTGATCCCAGCGCTCCACCCAAACCTGGCCGGGTTGACCTTCCAGTTCAAACCCATAGTGCTCCAGAAAGGTGGCAGGATCCATCAAACCACCCTGGCCCAATGAAACTTAACCCCAAGCTAACCCAGAGGGACTGACGAGAAATCAGGCTCCTCTTTCCGGGATCCCTGAGGAAACTCTGGCTCAAGAATACCTCAACTGGCTTTCTGTGAAGCTCCTATGAAGGGAAAGCTTGGGAAGGTCGTGTTCTCCCTCAATGGGCTCCGCACCGCTGACGCGAACGGCGCAAACACCACACGGCTCCAGGTACGTCGGCTTCCCCCTCTCGTCTTAGGGTGAAGTTTTGGTGGTAGACGGGATCCAACCCTGCTTGTTCTGCCTGCTGCAGCACGTAAGATGGGGAGTGGGCAAAGCGCCCCGTCGTGGATCCCAGCTCGTAGCCGGGGGCGGATCCCACCTCGACGGTAAAGGCCAAAAGCCCGCCGGCATTCAACACCCGAGCGCAGGCAGGAAAGACCTGGGCCAGATCCCCCAGGTAGATGAACACATCTGCCGCCAGGATCAAGTCGTAGCGTTCTGAGGTCTGGTGCAGCAGCTCCAGCAAGTCCCCCTGAACCAGGTGGTCGTAAATGCCCTTGTGTTGGGCGATTTCCAGCATGCGGGCAGAGAGATCCACGCCCCACAACTGCTTGACATAGGGGCGCACCTGGGCTCCTGCCAAGCCCGTACCACAGCCCAAGTCCAGCGCCCGCTCAAACTGAGGAGGCGATCCCTGCGCTGCTGCCACCGCCAGGATCCCTTGCCGCAAAGCCTCTGGTCCCTGGTAGTTCAACTTCTCCAACAAATGCTGCTCGAACCGAGGTGCATATTCGTCGAACAGGCGGCTGACCCAAGCCGGAGGCGTTCTGTCGGGCAGGGGCAGCTCCCCCAGAATGGCCAGCATGTAGCGGGCATCGCTGTGTTCAGGCTGCAAGGAGAGCGCCCGCCGAAACCAGGGACTGGCCGCCTCTGGTTGTCCCTGCTTCCAGAAGCACATGCCGATTTGATAGGGGATATCCGCTTCCTGCTGGGATCCCTGCCAAGCCTGCAAGTAGTGGGCCACCGCCGCCACGAATTCTCCCCGCATCTGCAGCAGATCGGCCAACCCCACCCGTGCCATCAGCAGTTGCGGATCCCGGTTCAGGGCTTGCTCAAACAACAATTGCGCCTGCTTTTTCTCCCCCATCTGCCGCAACACCCTCCCCAGCAGCGCATGAACCTCAGCGGCTAAGCTGGCCGGCGCAGCAGGTGGACAGCTCACAATGGCCTGCTGGTAGTGCAGCATGGCGGCGGGGTAGCGACCGGCTCCTTCCTCGATTTGTCCCAACAGAGCGTGGGCCTGAACCCAGGCGATGGCTGCTTCGGGATCAGACAGGTCGGCGGCATTCGAATGGGATCCCCGCTGGGCAGTCCCAACAGGAGCTGAGCCGGCACCCGAGAGGAGCTGCTCACAAATTTGCCGACAACGGGCCCAGTCACCTTGCCGGAAATGGACTGCCGCCTGACGGATCTGTTTTGAGAGGGACGGCTGCGCCGCTTTTCCAAAACCTTTGCCTTTGACCATTCCTGCGGTGCATCCCCCGATTTCTTGGGGGCCTGAGTTGCCAGCACCCTTTCAGGATAGGGCCTCTCTCAGCCGACGGCTGCCATGGCTTTCAGGCCCTTCAAAATCAGGTAGTCCAAAATGCTGGTGTTCTCCTCGCCGCGGTAGTTAAAATTGGAGCGCACCAACCACAGCCCCTTCTGAGTGCGGCAACAGAGGTTCAACAGCGTGCGGGCCAAAATGCGTTGACGCGCCTGTAAATCCCGCCCTGCATCGAAAACCTCCCCGTCCCACTCCGGCGTCAGCACACGGCTATTGTAGAGCACATGCCACAAAGAGCGGGACCAACTGGGGCTGGTGATATCAAACCAAAATTGGTAATCGGCCTCCAAACCCCGATTGATATAGGCCACCGGAGTTGCAACTACCAAGTAGCGGGAATAATCGGGTTCGAAGCGGCTGCTGCTGGGGGTTTGTCCCGAGCGGATCATGGCCAAAAAGGCGGGATCCCCTTCGGCAGGGAAGGCCTGACGAAACCGTTGTGCCGCTTCCATCAATACGCGCAGCAGCTCTTGATCCTGAGGGGAAGCAATCACCGAGGCCAAGTGATCGGCAAAAAACTGCTGGAAGAAAGCGGCCAATGAAGGGCCGGGACGATAGCCGCGCAGCCAATCGAACAGTCGCTGGTAGCGCTCCAGGTTGGCAAACCCCACCCGCTCCGGCTGCCGTACTGCTGTTCGGGGACGCAGAGAACGCCCCACCGGATCCCAGGTATCTTCGGCCAACAGAGCCGCCCGGATGGGATCCAGCCCCAGCACCCAGCTCAACATCAGCCGCCAAGCCGGCAAAGTAGGAAAAGCGCCCCACTCAGGGTGAGCCAATTCTGCTGCCGTCAGCACCGCCCGCACCAAAGGATAGCGGATCAAGGCCGGGAAGGGGGCAATCGGCAAAACCGGCACTTCCGACAACTGCTCCTGCAAGCTCAGGCTCACCCCCACATCCATACGGGGCAGCAAAACAGCAATGCGATGGGCCGGGATCCCGGCCCCCAAAAGCCGGCGAATTTGAGCAACCATCACCTCCACTGCCGCAAACTGGGTCTCTTCCTCCAGCGTTTGCACCAGCGGCAGTCCTCCCCCCTGCGGCTCGGGCAGCGGATGAGAAAACTGGGGATCCAACACCCGCGCAATCTGCACCCCTAAGCGGATCATGCCTGCTGAAGCGCGATGGCTCCCCTCCAGAAACCGAACCTGCGTTTTTGCCATCAAGAAGTCAGCTAATGCCTCTGGGATCCCGGTCAAGGAAACCCCACCACCAAGGGTGTAGCTGAAAAATTGACTTTGCAGATGGGATTGCCCCTGCCGGTAAAACTCCAGCGCCACGGCACAACTGTCTTCCGCCTGATCCACAATCAGGTGATCCCACTCTTGCCAAAACTCCGCCAGCGGCAGGATGTGCTCGCCAAACAGCCGAATTTGCAGGCCAAAATCCAGGGATCCCAACCGAAGCGCTGCCTCCCACAGCCGCCCCACACAGCAGCCCATTGCCTGCAAAGCCTCTGCCCGCCGTGGATCTGCCTCCTCGGGCCAAGCCCGGGCCAGCCGGGATCCCACCACCTCTGCCGGCAAACCCGAAGCCCCCGCAATATAAGCAGCACTGCTGATCTGATCCCAGATCTGGAACTCCTTGAGCCCGACCCCGGCAAAGGCTTCCCCATGCCGAGGGCACAAAGCGCAGGCTCGTTCGCAGAGAAATTGAGTGAGATCTTTGGCCAAGGGGATCGGCTCAAACTGAGGAGGCAACTGAGGAAGGCGGGCACACACCTGCGGCCAATGATCGGCCAGAGAGCGCCCAACCCGCTGCAAGAACGTCTCGATCCGCCACGGCCCCACCAAGCCCGAACTGGACTGCTGCAAGCGCCGCAACACCTCATCCGCTTGCCGTTGACTCCGCACCAAAAACAAGACCCGGCCCGGATCGGATCCCGCCTGCAACAATCTCCGATAGTGATCTACACAAGCCTGGGTCAGCCCACTGCCTGCCCAGCCCATCACACTTTTGAAGGGAGATGGCTTCCCCCGCCAATGGCTCTTTTCTTCCGCCTGAGCTGCTCTCGCCATTGCTGGCCTCCCCAACCAACCCATTTTCTCGGCAAAAGTCTGGACAAACGGGCCTTCGCTTCATTATGATCGTTTTCTGTTGCCAGCTAAGCCCATCCGCTTTGGCGACCTGGTGCGCTGCTACCCCAGATACTGCCCCTTTGCAGGCAAGTCTGAGCAGCTCTTAGCAAAAGCAGTTTGGCGTGTAAC
This sequence comes from Thermostichus sp. MS-CIW-36, assembly GCF_054059035.1. Classification (NCBI taxonomy): domain Bacteria; kingdom Bacillati; phylum Cyanobacteriota; class Cyanophyceae; order Thermostichales; family Thermostichaceae; genus Thermostichus; species Thermostichus sp. MS-CIW-36. The sequence continues at coordinate 28,766 of NZ_JBSSBR010000026.1, read as the reverse complement.
TTTGGGGTGAACTAGGCGAGAGGATCAGCGTTGCCGATGCTGATCTTAGGCTCTGGGGACAGGGATCCCTGATTCTCCCTGCCTCGCTTTTTCGCCTGAGTTGGCAGACTCAGCCTTGTTCTGAGCTTTCTGCTGCCACGCTATTGCTGTATGCCTATCTATCCGGCTGACTGAGCCATTGGCCTACAGCCCGCTTCGCGAAAGGTCGGCTGATTGTCGGAGTGAGTCGGCTCTGAATTGATGAAAGCGAGTCGTGCAGGCTCGATTGGAGGTTCTTGTGGCACTTGGCATCCTTGGAAGAAAAGTCGGCATGACCCAGATCTTCTCACCAGAGGGGCTGGCCATTCCGGTTACCGTCGTACAGGCGGGGCCTTGCACCGTGACCCAGATCAAAACCCAGGCCACAGACGGCTACAACGCCATTCAGTTGGGCTACTTGCCCACCACTGAAAAGCATCTCACGCGGGCGCAGCGGGGCCACCTCACCAAAGCGGGGGTGACAGAGCTGCTGCGCCACCTGCGGGAGTTCCGGGTTGACCAGCCAGAAGCCTACCAGTTGGGGCAGAAAATTACCGTCGAGATGTTCTCCCCTGGCCAATTGGTGGATGTGGCCGGTACCTCCATCGGGCGAGGGTTTGCCGGCTATCAAAAGCGCCACCACTTTGGTCGTGGCCCCATGTCCCACGGCTCCAAAAACCACCGCCGACCGGGCTCCATTGGCGCCGGTACAACCCCAGGCCGCGTGTTTCCGGGGATGCGCATGGCGGGGCGGTTGGGAGGTGGCCGAGTCACCACCCGCAAATTGCAGTTGGTGCAGGTGGATCCAGAGCGGGATCTGCTGGTGATCAAGGGTTGCGTGCCCGGGGTAGAAGGAGGGCTGCTGGAGATCACCCCTGCCAAGCAGGTGGGCAACAAGCGCTAAGGAGGGATCCCTGGCAAAGGCTGACCCGCATCCGCAAAGACGAGGGAACCATGGCAAGTTGTGTGGTGAAAAATTGGCAAGGGGAAACGGTGGGCAGCGCGGAGCTGAGCCTTAAAGTTGCTCGTCCCGAAACAGCCGCCCACATCCTCTATCTGGCACTGCGCCGGCAGATGACCAATGCTCGTCAGGGCAACGCCCACACCAAGACCCGAGCTGAGGTGCGCGGCGGCGGTCGCAAGCCTTGGAAGCAGAAAGGCACCGGTCGGGCCCGTGCCGGCTCCATCCGCTCCCCACTTTGGCGCAAAGGGGGGGTGATCTTCGGCCCCCGCAAGCGGGAATACAACCTGGCCATGAACCGCAAAGAACGGCAACTGGCCCTGCGCACCGCTCTGCAAAGTCGGGTGGAAGACCTGATCGTCGTGGAGGATTTCCAGGAGCAGCTCAACCCGCCCAAAACCCGTGCTGTGGCCCAGGCTTTGCTGCGCTGGGGGGTGATGGAAGATCAATCGGCTCTGCTCATCGTTGCCGAACGCTCGGAAGCCGTAGAGCGGGCCGTGCGCAACATCGCCCGCGTTAAGCTGATCGGCCTGGATCAGATCAACGTTTTCGATCTGCTCAACGTCGATTGGGTGCTGATCACCGTTTCTGCCCTAGAGCAGCTCAAGGCCCGTTGGGGATCCGATGCTGCGCCGGCAGTTCTGGAGACTCCCTCTGAGGATGCACCTCAGGCCGACATAGCCGAAGATCAGGCCCTGCCCGGAGATGGGCCGGAAGATCAGGCCGTTCCAGAAAGCGAACACGAGGAAGCAGAGCAAACCCCAGCCCAACCTGAGGCCCAGGAAAACCAAGCTGCCCTCCAAGGACGTCCAGCAGATCCGCAGGGGCCAGAAGAGCAAACCGAAGAGCCCCAAGATCCAGCAGAAGAACTGGCTCAAGGAGCAGAGCCGTCAACGGTAGAAGAGGCCGAAGCAGCCCCAGCAGAGGAGGAAAGCGATGACTGAGAGCAAGCGGATCCTGGCCGACGTCCTGTTGCGCCCCGTCATCACCGAAAAGGCAACCGCCTTGATGGAGCAGCGCAAATATGTCTTTGAAGTGCTGCCCACCGCCACCAAGCCGCTCATCCGAGCTGCCGTCGAAGAAATGTTCCGCGTGCGAGTTACTTCCGTCAACACCCTGAAGCTCCCGCGCAAGCAACGGCGGGTGGGCCGCTTTGTGGGCTACCGCACCCGTCCCAAGCGAGCCATCGTGACCTTGGCGGAGGGAGATTCCATCACCCTCTTCCCGGACACCTGAACGCCCCTTTTGAGCTGTTGTTGTCCCGTCCCCCACCCCTACCTGAGCCATGGGCATTCGTACTCTCCGACCCTACACCCCCAGCACCCGTCACATGACGGTCTCTGACTTCGAGGAGCTGTCCCGTGACGAGAACGGCAAGCGGCCCAGACCGGAAAAGTCGCTGCTGCAATTTATTCACCGCAAGAAAGGGCGCAACAACCGTGGCGTCATCACCTGCCGGCACCGCGGTGGTGGCCACAAGCGGCTTTACCGCATCATCGACTTCCGTCGCGACAAGCGGGGGATCCCGGCGACCGTCAAAACTGTGGAGTACGATCCCAACCGTAGCGCCCACATCTGCCTGGTGGAATACGAAGACGGCGAGAAACGCTACATCCTCGCTCCCCGCAACCTACAGGTGGGAGCCACCATCATGGCCGGGCCAGAGGCCCCCTTTGAGATCGGCAATGCCATGCCCCTGGAGCGGATCCCCTTGGGAACGGTGGTTCACAATGTGGAGCTGTATCCCGGTCGCGGCGGGCAGATCGTTCGCGCCGCCGGGGCTGGCGCTCAAGTGGTGGCCAGAGAAGGCAAATATGTCTCCCTCAAGCTGCCCTCCGGCGAAGTCCGCATGATCCGCGGCGAGTGCTACGCCACCATCGGCCAACTGGGCAACGTTGACCACAACAACATCAGCCTGGGCAAGGCGGGTCGTAGCCGTTGGTTGGGGCGCCGTCCCAAGGTGCGTGGCTCGGTGATGAACCCTGTGGATCATCCCCATGGCGGCGGGGAAGGGCGAGCCCCCATAGGCCGCAGTACCCCTGTCACCCCTTGGGGCAAGCCCACCCTGGGGTACAAGACCCGCAAACGCAACAAGCCCAGCAACAAATTCATCGTGCGCGGTCGCCGTCGCGGAGGCCGCCGGGACAAGGGCGGAAGGGCTGCTCAGTAGCCGCTGGCCATTCGCTCCCCGAAGCTTTTTCGACAGTGAATTGCTTATCAAACGGTTGAGGTTCTTATGGGACGTTCGCTGAAAAAAGGCCCCTTTGTGGATGCCAAGCTGCTTCTCAAGGTGGAGAAGATGAACGAGCGCAACGAGAAGCACATGATCAAGACCTGGTCGCGGGCCAGCACCATCTTGCCGGTCATGATCGGTCACACCATCGCCGTTCACAACGGCAAGCAACATGTGCCCATCTACATCACTGACCAGATGGTGGGTCACAAGCTGGGGGAATTTGTCCCCACCCGTACCTTCCGTGGCCACGCGGGTAGCGACAAAAAAGCCGCCCGCCGTTGAGATAAACAACGAGTAGGACAGTATTGAGCAGGAGGGAGAGCGCCATGGCTGATTCATCCCCTGAGGTTAAAGCGGTAGCCCGCTACATCCGCATGTCCCCCTTCAAAGTGCGGCGGGTGCTGGATCAGATCCGCGGGCGCACCTATGCCGATGCCCTCATCCTGCTGGAGTTCATGCCCTACGCTGCCTGTGAGCCGGTTCGTAAGGTGCTGCGCTCAGCGGTGGCCAACGCAGAGCACAACAACGGCCTGGATCCCCGGGATCTGGTGATCAGCCAGGCCTATGCTGATCAGGGGCCCGTCCTGAAACGGTTTCGCCCCCGCGCCCAAGGGCGGGCCTACCCCATTCGCAAGCGCACCTGTCACATCACCATCGCCGTCCGGCCCATAGAGGAAGCTGAAGCGGCGACGGCCTCTTAACCTCCCGTATTTCTAGCCCTTTACCCTTCAACCGACACCACCATGGGACAGAAGATCCACCCCACCGGTTTCCGCCTCGGCGTGATTAAGGAGCATCGCAGCCGCTGGTTTGCCGATCCGGCCCGCTATCCAGCCCTGTTACAGGAGGATGATCAGATTCGCACCTACCTGACCCAGCAATTGAGCAGTGCTGGCTTGGCCGATATCCAAATTGAACGCAAAGCAGATCAAATTGACCTAGAGATCCGCGCTGCTCGCCCTGGGGTGGTCGTGGGTCGGGGCGGATCCGGCCTAGAGACTTTGCGCCAAGGTCTACAGAAAGAGCTGTCCGCGCTAGCGGGACAAAGCCCTGGTTCACGAGGTGGTGGCGAGCGAACCATTCGCATCAATGTAGTAGAGGTCACCCGTGCCGACGCCGAAGCGACCTTGCTGGCGGAAAATATCGCCCAACAGTTGGAACGGCGGATTGCTTTTCGCCGCATCGTGCGCCAGGTGATCCAACGGGCCCAGCGGGCAGGCGTACAAGGGATCAAAATCCAAATTGCCGGGCGTCTGAACGGGGCCGAGATTGCCCGCACCGAATGGACGCGGGAGGGGCGGATCCCTTTGCATACTTTGCGGGCCGACATCGACTACGCCGAGCACCTCGCCCACACCACTTTCGGCATCATCGGGGTCAAGGTCTGGGTCTTCAAAGGGGAAGTTCTGCCCGGGCAGGAACGCCACGAACAGAAGTTTCCCCTGCAACAGCCCAAACGTCGGCAGCAGCGGCGGCGGCCCACCTTTGAAGATCGCTCGGCTCAGGAGGCCTGAGGGCCAACACCGGAACGTCCAGGGATCCCTATCGCAGTTGACTTAAGGAACGGCCATGTTAAGCCCCAAACGCACCAAATACCGCAAGCAGCAGCGCGGGCGCATGAAAGGCAAAGCGACCCGTGGCAACCGCATCAACTTTGGGGAATACGGCCTTGTGGCCCTAGAACCCGCCTGGATTACAGCTCGACAGATCGAAGCCAGCCGTCGGGCCATGACCCGCTACGTCCGGCGGGGCGGCCAAATCTGGATCCGCATCTTTCCCGACAAGCCCGTTACTCAGCGAGCTGCTGAAACCCGCATGGGATCCGGTAAAGGCAACCCTGAGTACTGGGTTTGCGTCGTCAAGCCAGGCCGTATCCTCTTCGAAATGGGGGGAGTGGCAGAGCCCATCGCCCGCGAGGCCATGCGCCTTGCCGCTCAGAAGCTGCCCATTAAGGTCAAGTTTGTAACCAAAGCCGACTTTGAAAAGCCAGAGCCCGCCCAGGCAACGGCTTCAGAGGTGGCCACCAGCAGCGTATGAGGAGAGTCCAGCCATGCCCATGCCCAAAATCGCCGATGCCCGTGCCCTATCGGACGAAGAGCTGAGCAACGAAATCTACGCCGTCAAGAAAGAGCTGTTTGAGCTGCGTTTGCAGCAGGCCACGCGGCAGTTGAACCAGCCCCATCTCATCCGGCTGCGCAAACACAAGCTGGCGCAACTACTAACTGTGGAGGGAGAGCGTAAGCGGGGCAAACGCCCAACCCAGGAGGAGTAATGGCTGTTCGGGAGAAGATTGGCATTGTTGTCAGCAACAAGATGCAAAAAACGGTGGTTGTCGCCGTAGAAAATCGGGTTGCTCACCCGAAGTACGGCAAGATCGTCGTCAAGACCAAGAAGTTTAAGGCCCACGACGAGGAAAACCGCTGTCAAGAAGGGGATCTGGTGCGCATCACGGAAACCCGTCCCCTCAGCCGCACCAAGCGTTGGCAAGTTGCCGAAATCCTGAGGGAGGTGAAGAAACTATGATTCAGCAGCAAACTATGCTGACGGTGGCCGACAACACCGGTGCTCGCAAGATGATGTGTATTCGCGTGCTGGGCAGCAGTGGCCGTCGCTACGCCAGCTTGGGCGATGTGATCATCGGCGTCGTCAAGGATGCCCTGCCCAACATGCCCGTCAAAAAATCCGATGTTGTCAAGGCCGTTGTTATCCGCACCGTCGATACGGTACGTCGCCCTGACGGCATGTGCATCCGCTTCGACGACAACGCCGCCGTGATCATCAACAATGATGGCAATCCCCGTGGAACTCGTGTTTTCGGCCCTGTAGCCCGCGAGCTGCGGGAGAAAAACTTCACCAAGATCATCTCCCTGGCCCCGGAGGTACTCTGATGGTTCGCCCCCTCAAACCCAGCCAAATTCAGCGCCTAGTTCGGCGCCCCGGCATTCGCAAGCACCGCAACAGCCTGCGCTACAAAATGCGTATCAAGCAAGGGGATACCGTGCAGGTGATCTCCGGCGATGACAAAGGCAAAATCGGCGAGGTGCTGCGCGTTTTTCCCGAACGCAACATGGTTTTGGTGGAAGGGGTTAACATTGTTACCTACCACCGCAAACCTCAGCGAGAAGGGGAAAGTGGCCGAATTGAGACCAAGGAAGCTCCCATTCCCGTCTGCAAAGTGATGGCCTATTCCAAGAAGCAGGAGGTGGCCAGCCGTATCGGCTATCAAATCACCGCCGATGGTCGCAAGGTTCGCGTCCTTAAGAAAACGGGTGAGATTCTCGACTAGGCATTACATTCTTTTTTCCATCATTGGTTTGGCTCTGACCCAGCCCAGAGCCGCAAGGAGAAGCCACCATGCCCCAACGTCTGCAAATCCTCTACAACACCGTCATCGTCCCCAAGCTGCAAAAGGAGTTGGGCTACACCAACATCCACCAGGTGCCCCGCCTGGAGAAGATCGTGATCAACCGCGGCTTGGGGGAAGCTTCCCAAAATGCCAAGGCTCTGGAATCTTCCATTGCCGAGATCAGCGCCATCACCGGTCAGCGTCCGGTGATCACCCGCGCCAAAAAGGCAATTGCCAGCTTCAAGATTCGCAAGGGCATGCCGGTTGGCCTGATGGTAACCCTACGGCGGGAGCGCATGTATGCGTTTTTGGATCGCCTGATCAACATTGCTCTGCCCCGTATCCGTGACTTCCGCGGCGTCAGCCCCAAAGCCTTTGATGGACGAGGCAACTACACCCTGGGCATCCGCGAACAACTGATTTTTCCCGAAATCAACTATGACTCTGTAGATCAGTTGCGAGGTATGGATATTTCAATTGTGACCACTGCTAAAACCGATGAAGAGGGCCGTGCCCTGCTCAAAGCCTTTGGCATGCCCTTTGCCTCTTAGCTTTGCCCACCCTGAGTTTCCTTGATTGATCTTCCGAGGAGCACTGATGGCCCACACCAACGACACGATCGCCGATATGCTCACCCGCATTCGCAATGCCACCATGGCTCGGCACGAGTCGGTGGCAGTTCCGGCCACCCGCATGACCCGCAGCATCGCTCGCGTTCTTCATGAGGAAGGGTTCGTCAGCGAATGGAAGGAGGAGGGAGAAGGGATCCAAGCCCGGGTGGTGTTGCGATTGAAGTACAAGGGCAAAGGCCGCAACTGCAGGCCCATCATCAATGGCTTAAAGCGGGTGAGCCGACCCGGCCTGCGGGTTTACCGCAACCACAAAGAGCTGCCCCGAGTGCTGGGAGGAATTGGGATCGCCATCATCTCCACCTCCAACGGCATCATGACCGACCGGGAGGCTCGTAAGCAGGGCATTGGTGGTGAAGTCCTCTGTCTTGTCTACTAGACCTTAAGTTTTCTCTGGTCAGGAGTTTTTCCCATGTCCCGTATCGGTAGACGCCCCATCGCCCTTCCTGCCAAGGTGGAGATCCAGATCGACGGCCAACACATTGCAGTGAAAGGCCCGAAAGGTCAACTGTCCCGCAGTTTGCCGCCCTTGATCACAGTCCAGCAAAACGCTCAGATGCTCACGGTCAGCCGTCTCAACGATTCTCGGCCTGCCCGCCAACTGCACGGCCTCTGCCGCACCTTGGTCGCCAACATGGTAGACGGAGTGTCCAAGGGATTTGAGCGGCGGCTGGAATTGGTGGGCGTGGGCTACCGGGCTGCCATCCAAGGCAGCAAGTTGGTTTTGAACGTCGGCTACAGTCACCCTGTGGAGATCCCCTTTCCCCCCGGCATCCAAATTGCCGTTGAGGGAAACAACATCATTGTTGTCTCAGGCACAGATAAAGAACTGGTGGGCAATACTGCCGCCCGCATCCGAGCGGTCCGGCCTCCGGAGCCCTACAAGGGGAAAGGGATCCGTTATCTAGGGGAACAAGTTCGCCGCAAGGCGGGTAAATCCGGGAAAGCGAAGAAGTAAATAGCCCATTGCGAAAGCGGGACGGAGTCCTATGAAAACCAGCCGCAAAATCACCACCCAACGTCGTCATCGACGCATTCGCCGCAAGGTCTTTGGCACTGCCGAGCGGCCTCGCCTGGCCGTGTTTCGCTCCCATCGACACATCTACGCCCAGGTGATCGACGATGTAGCCCAGCATACCTTAACCTCCGCCTCCACCTTGGACACGGAGCTGCGCGAAAAATTCAAAGAAACCGGGACAGCCACTCAAGAAGCGGCTGCCTTGGTGGGCCGCTCAGTTGCTGAACGAGCCTTACAGATGGGCATTTCCCGCGTGGTTTTCGATCGGGGGGGCAAGCTCTATCACGGGCGCGTTCAGGCTTTGGCAGAAGCTGCCCGAGAAGCAGGGTTACAGTTCTAGCTACTGAGGACATAGCACATGGCTGAGCAGAGGGAACGTCGCAGAAGCAAAAAAAACCGCGAAGAGCAACCCACCGAGTGGCAAGAGCGGGTCATCCAGATTCGGCGCGTCACCAAGGTGGTCAAGGGCGGCAAGAAGTTGAGCTTCCGCGCTGTGGTGGTGGTCGGCAACGAGCGCGGCCAAGTCGGGGTTGGCGTAGGCAAAGCCAACGATGTGATCGGAGCAGTGCGCAAGGGAGTTGTGGACGGTAAAAAACACCTGATTGAGGTGCCCCTCACCAAAGGTTTGTCCGTACCCCATCCCATGCAGGGGGCAGGCGGCGGTGCCACTGTCTTGGTCATGCCAGCAGCTCCTGGCACAGGAGTCATTGCAGGGGGGGCAGTCCGCACCGTTCTGGAGCTGGCGGGTGTACGCAACAGCTTGGCCAAGCAACTGGGATCCAGCAACCCCCTCAACAATGCCCGTGCTACCATCGATGCGCTGCGGCGGATGCGTACCTTCAAGCAGGTGGCCCAAGACCGAGACATCGATGTGCGCCGCCTACTTGGCAAGTGATGGACAGGTATATCGAGCAAGTGAGCCAGAGGTAGCCATGCGACTGGAAGACATTCGGCCTCAAGCAGGTTCGACGCGGCGGCGGCGGCGCCTAGGTCGTGGCGTCTCTGCTGGACAGGGAGCCTCCTGTGGCAAGGGGATGCGGGGGCAAAAGGCCCGCAAGGGGGGCAGTACACGGCCCGGCTTTGAAGGGGGGCAGACTCCCCTCTACCGGCGTTTGCCCAAGCTTAAGCATTTCCCCCGCTACACGCGGCGTCTGGAATACACCCTGGTCAACCTGCGCGCCTTGGCGGATCTGCCTGCCGGCAGCGAGGTCAGCCTGGAAAGCCTGATGGAACGAGGGCTCGTCACCACCAACGATGGCCCGCTGAAGATCTTGGGGGATGGGGAAGTCAGCGTGCCCCTGACGATCAGGGCGGCGGCCATTACTGCTTCAGCCAAAGCCAAGGTCGAGGCAGCCGGAGGTCGGGTGGAGATTTTGGGATCCTAAACCCCTTCTTCCCGTTGCTCTGGCCGGCTTCTGCCGGGTGGCGCTGAGTTGCACTTTTTTGATTTTGCTTTGATTTTGCCGACTGCTCCACCAGCAGCGTAGAGTGGTAGATAGCTAACCTTGCCCTTTGCTCCCGCGAGATTCTCTTCCCTATGGTTGACACACGAGGTTCCGCCCCCTCTGCCCAAGAGACCTTTATGCAGATGGCTATGGCCTCTGGCCTGCGCAGCCGTCTGTTTCTCACCTTGGGCTTGCTGCTGTTGGTCAGACTGGGCATTTACATCCCCATTCCCAGTATCGATCGGGCCCGCTTTGCTGCCGAAGCTGCCAACAGCCCTGTGTTTGGCTTGCTGGATGTCTTCTCCGGCGGGGGGATTTCTGCTTTGGGAATTTTCGCCCTTGGGATCCTGCCCTTCATCAATGCCTCAATTATCATGCAGTTGCTGGTCTCGGCCATTCCAGCCTTGGAGAACCTGCAGAAAAACGAGGGAGAACAGGGGCGGCGGCAGATTTCTCAATACACCCGCTATGTCACCTTGGGCTGGGCCATTATCCAGGGCATTGGCATTTCCTTTTGGGTGCGGGAGTTTGCCAGTACCACCAATGAGTTGGCCTTCATGGCATCCACCACCTTGGCTCTGGCGGCAGGATCCATGTTTGTGATGTGGCTGGGAGAGATGATCACGGAGAAAGGGGTGGGAAGTGGCCCTTCGCTCTTGATCTTCGTCAACATTGTTGCCACTCTGCCCCGTGCCCTCGGACAGACTATTAGCCTGGCCCGTGCCGATAGCAGCACCATCGGTGGCATCTTGCTGTTGCTGGCAATCTTTTTGGTCACCATTGTCGGCATTGTCTTTGTCCAAGAAGGCAGCCGCAAGATCCCTATCGTCTACGCCAAGCGCCAGGTGGGCAACAAGCTGTTCCGCGAGCAGAAAAGCTATCTGCCCCTGAGGCTAAACCAAGGGGGGGTGATGCCGATCATCTTCGCCTACTCGGTGATGTCTCTGCCTTTGGCCTTGGCCCAGTACACCCAAAACCTGACCTTGGTGCAGGTGGCCAACTTCCTATCCCCCACCTCCTGGTTCTACATTCCCTTCTATTTCGTGCTGATCCTCTTCTTCAGCTACTTCTACGCCTCTTTGCTCATCAACCCGGTGGATCTGGCTCAAAACTTGAAGAAGATGGGGGCCAGCATTCCAGGGGTACGCCCGGGCAAGGCCACTGCCGAGTATGTCGAAGGGATCCTCAACCGCCTGACGCTGCTGGGGGCTTTGTTCCTGTGCGCGGTGGCCATCATCCCGACGACGGTGGAACGGGCAACCGGCATCACCACTTTCCAAGGTTTGGGGGCGACCTCGCTACTGATTTTGGTGGGGGTGGCGATCGAGACCTCCAAGCAGATCCAGACTTATGTCATCTCACAACGCTACGAAGGGATGGTCAAACAGTAGTGCCGAGGTTGATCTTTCTGGGGCCGCCGGGGGCGGGCAAAGGTACACAGGCGGAGCGGCTGGCGGCCATTTACCACACGCCCAAAATTTCCACAGGCGATCTGTTGCGGGCCGAGGTGAAAGCCCAAACGCCCCTGGGGTGCCAGGCCAAGGTTTACATGGATGCGGGAGAGCTGGTGCCCGACGAGGTGCTGATCGGAATGGTGAAGGGGCAGTTGCAGCAGTCTCCGGAGCAGGGTTGGATCCTGGATGGATTTCCTCGCACCTTAGCCCAGGCAGAGGCCTTGGAAGAGCTGCTGCAAGAGCTGGGCCAAGATTACGACTACGTCCTCAACTTGGAGGTGCCGGATGAGGTGGTGGTGGCCCGGCTGCTGGCCCGGGGCAAGGAACAGGGGCGCAGCGATGATGCGGATCGGTCGGTGATTCTCAAGCGTCTGGAGGTCTATCGGCAGCAGACGGCTCCCCTAATTGATTTTTATGAGGCCAAGGGGCGCTTGCAGCGGGTCAACGGCAACCAGCCGATGGAATCCGTACAGGAACATCTGCAGGCTCTTTTGGAAGGCTTCAGGAGGACGGCGTGATCAGAGCAGGAGCTGGAAATCCCTCCCAGCGGCGGGGCATGCAGCTTATTGAGATCAAATCTCGCCGCGAAGTGGAGAAAATGCGGCGGGCCGGTCGGGTGGTGGCCCAAGTATTGCAGGAGATCGCGGAGCGCCTAGAGCCGGGCTGGACTACGGCAGATATCGATACCTATGCTGAGAGACGGGTGGCCCAACTCAATGCTTTGCCCAGTTTCAAGGGCTACTACGGCTTTCCCGCCTGCGTTTGTGTCAGTGTCAACCATGAGGTGGTGCACGGGATCCCCAGTCCCCGTAAAGTGGTGCAGCCGGGAGATGTGGTCAAAGTGGATTTTGGTGCCATCGTCGAGGGCTGGCATGCGGATTCCTGTATCACCATCGGCCTGGAACCTCTGAGCGACGCAGCTCGGGATCTGATCGATACTGCGGCCAAAGCCCTGCAGACGGGCATCGACTGTGTGCGCCACGGCGTTTGGCTTCAGGATGTCTCGGGTGCCATTGAAGATTACATCGAGGGGCGGGGCTATTCTGTGGTGAAGCAGTATGTCGGTCACGGGGTGGGGCGCAACCTGCACGAGGAGCCGCAGTTTCCCAACTATCGCACCCGCGATCTGCCCAATCCCAAGCTGCGCTCCGGCATGACGGTGGCCATTGAGCCGATGGTGAATGCGGGGGGAGAGGCAACCCGAGTGTTGCCAGACCAATGGACGGTGGTCACAGTAGATGGCTCTTGGTCGGCTCAGTTTGAGCACACGGTCTTGGTCACCGAGTCTGGAGCAGAAATTTTGACCGATCGCACGCCTTTTCAGTCCTAAGGGATCCCCTGATGAAGGACTGCAACAGTTAGGATAGAAGAGGTGGAGCATATTTTCATTTCTTAACAGCGCGTGTCGTCGCGGCTGTGGATTGTTCTGTTGTTTGTTATGTCGTTTTTGGGAGGGCTCATTGTCTAAGGAAGATGCCATTGAAATGGAGGGGGTTGTTACGGAATCCCTGCCCAACGCCATGTTCCGAGTGGATCTGGACAACGGCTTCAACGTGCTCGCTCATATCTCCGGCAAAATTCGCCGCAACTACATCAAGATCTTGCCCGGCGACCGGGTTAAGGTGGAGCTGAGCCCCTATGACCTCAACAAAGGGCGCATCACCTACCGCCTTAAGAAAAAGTAGGTTCCCTAGCTGGGCTGCTGAGGATGAAAGAGCTGAGCCAAGTTCTCAAGACCAGCCTCTGGGCTACAGTCGGCGGCTTGGGTGCTCTAGCCGTTCTCAACGCTTGGATCTCCTCCCAAACTCAGCCTCTGCAGAGCCTGCTGCCGGGAGAGGAAAGGCACCACTTCTGGCGGGGTCATCGCCTGTTTTACAAGGTCATGGGATCCGGCCAGCCGTTGTTGTTGTTGCACGGCATTGGGGCAGGCTCCTCCAGCTATGAGTTTCGTGCAATTATGGCGGAGCTGGGGCAGCACCATCAAGTCTATGCTCTGGATTTGTTGGGGTGGGGCAACTCAGAACGTCCAGATTTGAAGTACACCGGCAGCCTCTATGCCGAGATGATCGGGGATTTTGTCCAGCAGGTGATCGGGCGACCGTGTCACGTCATTGCCAATTCCCTCTCGGCAGGGTTTGCGCTGCGCTCGGCCCGTCTACAACCCCACCATTGGCAGAAGCTGTTGCTCATCGCCCCTCTGGGAGACAACAGCCTTATCCCCGATGCGCTCGGGATCCCTTTGGCCCAGATTGCCTATGGATTCCTCAGCCTGCCCGTTCTGGGGTTGGCCTTCTACAACGGCATCACCGCCCCCTGGAGTGTACGCTTGTTTACAGAGCAGAGCTTGTTCTGATACATTTACGCTGAACACTGCTGAACATCATTGTTCAACTATGCAGCGATAGCATTCTGTTTGTTTCCAAACAGAATGGCGGTATCCCGCAAAGCTTTGAGTAGAATACCCAAAGCGCAGTTTCCGTGTCGTCTTACTACCAATTTTCTGCTTTGCTTTGGCTACCATGTTGGCAGACTCGAAAGTAAACAGAAAGATCAACTGGTAGTAATCCGTACTGAACATATTATAATACATTATTTTCAGTATAGTTGAGCTTATTATTGACTAGAGTCATGCTCCCCCAGCTACGCCCTGGATGAGGCGGTGGTGGACTACTATTACCAGGCAGCCCACCAGGCGGGGGCTCAATTTGCCCCCCGTTCTTTTCTCACCGGCAAGCTCAATTTGCCCATCGAAGACGACTTTCGCGTGGTGACCAAGCCCATGGTTCTGGTCTGGGGAGAACAGAACCGCCTCACCGGCCCAGAACAGGCAGAGCGATATCGCACCTTGCGCCCGGAGGTGCCGATTTACCGATTGCCGGGGGCTGCTTTTCCGCACATTGAAGCGCCGCAGACCTTTTTGTCGGTGGCTTTGCGCTTCTTGGCCGAAGCCGATCCTGCTCTACCGGGATGACGGACAGGGGATCCCTTCACCCCTTGGAAGAAAACAGCTGGGGATTGACGCAAGAAGCAGCCCTGACATCAGGGGGAACGACCGTACTCTCGGCTGACGCGACCACCCCCAGCCACTTCCCTGAGGGGAAAGGGGAGTTGATACAAGCCCGGCAACTTAAGTGGGCTCCCCGGCCTTATCCTCCCAGGGATCACTATCCACAGGAGTGGAGCTGGAAGGGGGAGGGGTCTCTTCTTTGGCATACTCCTGTTCCCAAGCCGGTTGTTCGGGGGCGGGTGCGGGCTCAGGTGGACGAGGACGCACAGGCTGCGGCTCAGGTTCAGGCTCTTCTTCTGCGTAAACGTCTTCTTCTTCGGCTTCGTATTCCTCGTCGTATTCTTCTTCGTAATCTTCCTCGACGGCGGAACTCTCGACAGCACTGGGCAGGGCAGGAGCAGGGCTAACTCCGGCTTCCCAAGGGGGCTTGCCGATTCCCAGGGTTTCCAAAATCCCCTTGGCCAGTTGGGTTAGGCGGGTCTCAGCGCCATCGGCAACAATGAGGCGATCCCCGCCCACAGAGACAATCTCGTCAGTGGAGAGCAGATAGGTGCTGAGGATAAAGCCAGGTAAAAAGGTGAGGCCAAGGTTGGAGAGCACCAAGCCCGTGATGATGCCGGAGACGGAGTTGAACTCAAAATCCTTAACTTTGCCGAGGCGGATCCCTTCTTCGGTTACCACCTCGCTGCCAACCACGCGACTCAGGCCCTCCAAATCCAAGTTATCGAAAACTTCTTCGCTGGGGACAAGAACTGCATCCTGACCCAACGCTGTTACTTGCCGCAGCTCCATCAAACGGGGGGATCCGGCAAGGGCTTTTTCCAGCACCCCCAGCACCAGAACCTGCTTGGCTTCCAGATCCGCCCAAACTTCGCTGACTACCCCAAGCCGGGCTGCGTTGCCCTGGCTGATCACCTGCGTTCCCAGAACCTGTGACCGCCGACGAACCTCTGATCGCACCAGCGCAACAGATCCTTTCCCAGTCGTCATGATGGTTTCCCCGTCGTAAGTCAAAACGTTCCCGTTGTTGGGCTGCGTGTCTGACACAGTTCGCCAGAATTAAGTAAGTTAATAGTACCACTGCCTGTCTCCTCCCTCGCGGGCTGCCCAGGTGGGATCCCGGCCAATCTGCCTGCTCCAGGCCAGAAACTGCTCTGCCATCGCGCCCAGGGAATAGTGCTCTTCTGCCCGTTGCCGACAGCGGCTCCTGTCGATGTGATCTAGGCGCTCTACAGCCTCTGCCAAAGCTGCCACGTTGTCCGGCTCGACGATCCAGCCGGTTTCTCCATCGCTGACAATTTCCGCGGGCCCACCCCGGCGGTAGGTAATCACCGGCACGCCACAGGCCAAAGCTTCCACCGCCACCAAGCCAAAGGCCTCCACCCACTTGGGGGTCATGATCAAGGCTGAGCATTGCCCCAAGATCCGCTGCATTTGCGGGGTGGGCAAAAACCCTCGGTAATCCAATTGGGCATGCGGGTACTGCTCTTGGATCTGCTGCCAGTAGCCTGGCTCTTGCAGGTGGCCTAGGATCACCACCGGCCTTCCCGTCTTCTCGGCTAGGGCAGCACAGTCTTCCAGGCCCTTTTCGGAGGCAATGCGCCCAATCCAACACAGGGATCCATTCCCTTGGGGCACAAAGTCGTAGAGGCGCAGATCCACCCCGCAGGGCAGATAGACAAAGGGATCCCGACCTGCCGCCATCTCGGCTCGGGCAAAAGCAAAGGTCTGGGCTTGCGCCCGCGAATGCACCGCCAGCCGACCAGGGTAGCGATGGGCAATGTGCTCTAGAGCCTGATCGACGGCATCGCTGAGGGATCCCATGCTAACAATGTGGGCCACCGGGGTGCGGAAAAAATCCGTCAAATAAAACGAGAGCCAATCGTAGCTCCAGTTCACGATTAGATCGAACTGATCTTGCAGGTGGGCAGCCCGCTGCCACAGGTTGGCCAGCAGAGAGGGGGTGTGGATCAGAACCGGCTGATCGCGGCGCTGGGTTTGCGCATAGGCCGGGGGAAGGCCCGCCACCGGCTCGATCACCTCCTCCGGCAACTCCGCCATTCGGGATCCCACAGGGGCCAACACCCGCACTTGGGATCCCATCTGGAGTAAGACACGCGTCAGGTTGGCAAGATTGAGCTCCACACCACCACCGGCCCCGGATCCCAGAGGTCCAACAGGGGTGGAGAGGAACAGATAGCGGTAGGGACGAGCCATAGGGAGAGCCTCGGTAGCTCAGCCCATTGTCTTCTCAATCCGGATACCCGACTCCTTTTGCCTGGCCTCAAAGCCCACAGCCTGCCCAGAACTTTATGAGGCTTTGGCTACAAAAATTTCTCCCTTCTCCACCTTGACCTTGTAGATGGCCAGGTCTGCATTGGCCGGGCCACGGGTACGGCTGCCATCGGCAGCAAAAGCCGAGCCATGACAGGGGCAGACAAAATTCTCGCCCCGCCAGTTCACATCACACCCGGCATGGGGACAGGCGGCATCCAGGGCCAGCAGAGAATCTTCTTTTTGCGGATCCCCGACCAACCAGAGGGTGACGGTGTTTTTCCCAAAGGCGTTTTCCACCTTGAAGGGGCCATCTTTGAGATCGGCCAGGGTGGCAACTTTCACAAACTCCGGCTCAGAAGCCTTAGAGCCAGAAGCAGTTCCCTGGGCCAGGGCAAAACGGCGCTGGGTAAACCCAGGTAACCAACCCACCAATGAGCCAAACCCGAGAGCCAGCCAGCGAAGAAAACCACGACGATTGTTGTACATGGCCATGTGTCCTTGGAGGTGTGCAAAATGTGCGTCATGGGCCAGCGAAAGCCCGGCCCCTTCAGAAGGGATCCCCGTACAAATGCTGCCCTTAACATTTTGTTACACCGGAACAGTTTCGGCCAGGGCCAAGCCGCACTTTTTCCGGCTAGAGTACGCAGCAGCAGGCATCTTGGTTGCTTCATTGATTTGGCCGATGGGATGGGATCCCTTTCGGCTGTTGTACGCCTGGAGCCTAGGGTCGGGAGGTAAACAGCTCAGCAACCGTGCAGACAAAGCCGGGCAACAGGGGAGAAGACAACGCATCCTGAGCCAACAGCGTTTCTACCAAGACCAACTGGGCCTGTTGTCTGCGATACACCTCTACTCTCTGAGCCAGCCGATCGACGATCCAGTACTCTTGCACCCCATACACAGAGTAGAGTTTCCGTTTTGCCAAGCGGTCTCGATCCTCATGAACTTTTCCAGGTGATAGGACTTCAACCACCAGCTCAGGGGCACCCCGAAAATGTCCTGCTTCATCTTGAATCTGTGATAGCCGCTCATAACTAACCCAAACAACATCGGGAGATACACTGTCCGAGTCAGAAAAAATGAGACCTGGCATAATGGAAGGCTCACCCAGCCCGGTCTCGAGCGACCATTGATCCAGCAGGGAGAAAATCCGCCCGGCCAGGTGCTGATGCTTGTGGTGAGGAGAGCGAGTTACCAGCAGTTCTCCGTCGATGATCTCGTAGCGGATCCATTCATTCTCTGGCAGAGCCTCGATGTCTCGAGTAGTCCAGCGTACCTCTGTGGCAGTCATTAGCTGTCCCTGTAGCGATGGATGATGCTATGCCTAGGGCACCCTGCGGCTATACCTACGGCACTGCGCCGACAACTGCAACGCTGTCGCAACGGCGGAAACCACACTTGGCGTAGCCAAATCTTAGCCCAGGATCCCGTTCACAGAAGCGGGACGGAGTCCTCCCTCTCTGGCCACGACGGCTCAATGGGTAGAGCTTCTACGGAGCTGAACTATCGGTTGAGCTATCGTGTGGGGCTAGTTGGGATAGATGCGCAAGCGGCGGTTGGGCTCTTCGCCAAAGCTTTGGGCCCGCAGGTGGTAATGTTCCACCAACTGGTGTTGGAGCTTGCGGATCAGAGGCGAACGGGGCAAAAGTTCCACCGGCTGAGACTTGGGAATGACAATTTGCTCCACCGCCAGGCGGGCTTCTTCCAGAGCTTCGGTTTCATCGCCTGAGCTGGCGCGAATGAACAGCTCCAGGTCGGAATCGGATCCCTCTTCGCTTTCAATGTTGAGAATATGGCGCAGGGCGCGAGCCAGGGCAATCAGAGTATTGGCCTTGACGGTGTGAATCGGGATCTGGCGGGAGTGGGCCATCTGCTGGATCTTGGAACGGCTGCGCACCTGGGATCGCAAGGCCAAGACAATGTCTGCCTCGTCTAGATCTTTGGTGACATCCGCCGACAGTTTCAGGGTTTGGATCACCTGCTCCAGGTAGAAGCGGCTCACTCCGTAGGGGTAGATCATCAGCGGCCCATCCGGATTCTGCTGCCGTCCTGTCGGGGCTAGGGCGGATCCCTCCCAGTCCAAATCTTCTTCTTCGTCAGAGCCGGATTCTACTCTGGATTCGGCCACCACCTGAGGGGCAGGACGGGATCCCGCCGGCGTTGACGGGACGGAGTCCTCTCGCCTCTCCAGGAGCAAACCCGATTCTCCTTGCTGCTGCGAGCGACTTTCAAGCGGCTCTGAAGGCAGAGCTTCCATCCGTCCAGAGCGTTGCCATCCTCCCCGCTCCCGTGCTGCGGAGATTGTGCTGCCGGCGGGGGGCCATTGGGGGCCAGATAGAGCCGGGCGCCCGTTTGCGCCAGCGGTGCTCCGCACTATCACCACCTGGCCGTGTTCGTCTAAACTGCGGGTTTGGGTCAGCGGCTCGCGGTTGCGCAAGAGACGATCCACAGTGGCGGCCACATCTTCGTGGATGACCCAGCGGGATCGCTCCAGCATCTCTATGGCAATCTCAAACGTAGGGGGAGCTTTGCGCTCCAACACACTCTTTTGAGAGCCCCGTCGCCGCGCCTCTTCATCTCCCAGGGTGACCGATTGGATCCCGCCTACCAAGTCGGAGAGGGTGGGATTTTTGATCAGGTTGTCGATGCGGTTGCCATGGGCAGTGGCCACCAGTTGTACCCCCCGTTCGGCAATGGTACGAGAGGCCAAGGCTTCCAGTTCGGTGCCGATCTCGTCGATGACCACCACTTCGGGCATGTGGTTCTCCACCGCCTCAATCATCACCTTGTGCTGCAGCTCTGGGCTGGCCACCTGCATCCGTCTGGCCCGGCCAATGCCCGGGTGGGGCACATCGCCATCGCCGGCAATCTCGTTGGAAGTGTCGATAATAACCACTCGTTTGCCCAGCTCATCCGCCAGCACACGGGCAATTTCCCGCAGGGCCGTGGTTTTGCCCACCCCTGGTCGGCCTAGCAACAGCATGGAGCGCCCCTGTTCCACCAAGTCGCGGATCATGCTGATCACGCCGATAACGCAGCGACCCACCCGACAGGTAAGGCCGATGATCGTGCCTTGGCGGTTGCGAATGGCACTGATCCGGTGCAGGGTAGAGGCAATGCCTGCGCGGTTGTCACTGCTGAACTCTCCAACCCGGCTGATCACCTGATCCAAGTCGGCCCGGGTGATCACGTCTTCTGAAAGGTAATCGGCAAAGCCGGGGAAGCGGGCTTCGGGGCGGCGACCCAAATCCAGCACCACCTCCACCAACCGATCCAAGTGGGGATGCTGTTCTAGGCGCTCACGAATCGGAGCAGGCAGGATATCCAAAAGCTTACTCAGGTCGTCGCTGTATTGAACCTGGCCGGGAAAGCCGGTACGTTCACGTAAGCGTTCCGGATCCATCGACGGACTTGGGGCTGAGGGCTGTACGGGGAAACTCATGGCTGAGCAACGTCGTTAAACGCAGGAAAAACAGGTTTGCCTAAAAGCAACGGATCGCCGCTTTACTTGCTGCACCAACTGCTTGGCCAACGGGATCCCTGCCGCCAATCCGGGATTCCATCCTGACTCCGATGAGCTGTGGGCTGGCCCTTCCAGATAGGCTGACACCAACTGTCGCGCGTAGCTGCCGAAGGCTACCCCCGCCACCGGCCACCGGGGATCCAACAGCGGCACCGTTTGGGCGTTGGTTCCTCCTGCCAATTGCACATAGCCTGGCAGACCCATATTCAGTACCTTCTCGGCCAACTTTAGGGCAGCTTTGCCGGTGCCAGCTCCAATATCCCCACTCATAGGCCGGCCATCCACCTGCCAGATCAACACCTCCGGCAAGGGATCCATGAGGGCCAGCAGATCCCTCAAATAAGCCTCTAGGCCCGGACCATCGTTAAAGCTAATCGAGATGGCCTGGAGCTGAGGTAGCCAGGGCTTCAGGGATCCCCACAATTCCTCGAATGGCCTCTGGCGACCGATGCAGGTGTGAATCTCCACCGCTTGAATGCCCAGCTCGACCAAAGGCGGCAAAACTTCTGACAAAGCGACCTGGTAGCCGAAGGTGGCAATGCGCCGGTGGGGGCAAACCGGCTCACAGCGCCCACAGCCGTAGCACAGCTCTGTCTGGATGTGGACTTGAGCAGGAAGGGCTGCCTGGGTCAAAGCATGAGGGGGACAAACTGCCAGACAAGGCTGAGGACAGTCGGCAGGACAAACAGGAGCCGTCAGCACCGCCTTGCGGAAATGCACGTCTTCACCGTCATTGACGCTGACCATCAACCAAGGGGATCCCGCCTGGGGATCTTCGGCTTGTGCCCGTTGGATCCCTTGTTGAGCGGCCCGCACTATGGCCGGATCGGCAGCGACATCAATGCAATCTGCCCCGGCCAGCGTGTAAAGGAAAGCCAGCTCCCGAACCGAGGGCAAGTGGTGGAAACTTGCACCGCAGATCAACTTAAACCAGGTACCCTGTTGCAGCGAGGCGGTTGGCAAGGTCACAGGCACAAGAAGCCGCTAGCAGGATGGGAATCTGAGCCGCAGGCCATCTATTTGAGATGGTAGCAAAGAAATTTCGAGGATCCTGAAGAGAGGTTCAGGCGCTCTGCAGAGGTTGCCAACGAATTGACCGTTCTCGGCCCAGTTCCACCACAAACTTCACTCCCTTGTCTTCCCGACTCAGCTTCACCAGGTAGGAGAGTTCCTGTTGGCTGAACACATGCCCTTCGTAAAACCAGAACACCAACCCCTTAGCTTTTGGGGGCAAGGTGGCCCGATACTGCTCGATCAACGCCGGGAAAAAATAGGTGCGCCGCTCCGACTTGCCCAATGTGGCAGGCCGTACCCCATGAATGCACGTCAAATAGCTGGCCAGATCCCCGATTCCCTTGCTGGAGAGCGTGACCACCTCATACCCGGCTCCGCGCAGCCGCCGCAGGTAATGTCCTTCGGACCCCCCTTCTGGGGTTACATAGATGGCCAAAGCTCCAGCTTGCTCCAGTTGCTGTACAAACTTTGCACCTGAGCCGACCAGCAGCATAGGAAAAACTCCATGACTCGTCTAGGGTTGGACAAGCAGCCCACGTGAGCTCATTGTAGCGGGAGCGGGCCCGAAGCCGGGGATAGAAGCTGTCGATAGAACCCATAGAAAACCCATAGAAGAATACTTGCCTACTTCCCTGTTTTGCAGGAGGGAACGTAAAGAAGAGTTAAGATATAGATGACCTACTCGCAAGTCTCAACCCAGCGGTGGCGGACGAAGACGGATGGATCCCTCTGAGCAGGGATCGCCTCCCTGTCAATCACACAGCGACGACAGATGAACCTCACGATGCGACGACGCGAGCTATTGACCTCGGCAGTGGCCGGGTTAATTACAGCACCCCTCAGCTTGGCAGGAGAGCAAAGAGCAATGGCCCAACAGACTTATCCCTTCACCAAAACCGACGCCGAGTGGCGGCAACTGCTCACCGAAGAGCAATACTATGTGCTGCGCCAAGAGGGCACTGAGCCCCCCTTCCGCAACGCTTACTACGACAACAAAGCTGCGGGCATCTACGTCTGTGCCGGCTGTGGGCAGGAGCTGTTTTCCTCAGCGGCCAAGTACGACAGTGGCACCGGTTGGCCCAGCTTTTGGGAGCCGATTGCTCCCCATGTGATCGGTACCAAGACGGACTGGAAATTGTTTGTGCCCCGCACAGAAGTCCACTGCTCCAACTGCGGCGGGCATTTGGGGCACGTGTTTCGGGATGGCCCCCCGCCCACGGGCTTGCGCTACTGCATCAATTCTGCTGCCCTCAAGTTCATCCCAGCCACCGCCTAGAAATCCTCTTGGCTCCAGCTAAAACTGAGCCGCCTGTCTGGGTGAGCCTATGTCGGACTACACGTTCCTGGATGCTGCTTCGATTCTGCTGCGGGAGGGCCTGGAAGCTCTCTTGGTGCTGGTGGCACTGCTGGCCCTTATGAGCAAGAGCAGGCAATCGGCTCAGAAGCGCTGGGTGTGGATAGGGGGATCCGCGGGCTTGCTGGCAGCGGTGATGCTCGGCCTGCTGGTGAAGCTGTTTTTCCAGCAGATGCTCACCCACACGCGACAAGAGGTGCTGGAAGGGATCACCGGGCTGGTGGCAGCAGGTTTGTTGTTCTCGGTCAGCCTTTGGTTGCACCGCCGGGCTGCAGTGGCTTCTTGGCAAACCTTTGTGCGGGAACAGGCGCAGGCGGCACTGGCCACGGGTCAGGTTTTTTCCTTGGCTTTTCTGGCCTTTGTGGCGGTGTTTCGCGAGGGGGCGGAAACGGTGCTGTTTTATGTGGGGTTGGCCCCTTCCCTCTCGGCAAAAGATTTTTGGCTGGGGATCGGCCTGGGATCCCTGGTGTTGGTGGCGGTGGCGATCTTGCTGCTGCAGGTGGGGCTGAAATTGCCGCTGGGAGTTTTTTTCCGGGGCCTGAGTCTGCTGGTTTTCTATTTGGGCTTTAAGTTTTTGGGCAGTGGCCTGCACGCTCTGCAGGTGGCGGACTGGCTGCCCATCACCCCCCTGGTCGGGATCCCAAAGCTGCGCTGGCTGGGCATATATCCCACTTGGCAGACGCTGCTCCCCCAACTGGTGCTGCTGGGAATAGCTTTCGCCTTGTGGGTGAGGCAATGGCTGCGGGCTGATTCTGCTCAGAGGCTTTCTTCGTGAAAAACGCTCTCCACCGGCACTGGGGATCCCATAAGCCATAAGTTTGATGAATCCCTGTCCTGGTTTTGATGGATGGCAATGATGCAGGTCACAATTTCATAGTCGTTTCAGGTTGGGACAAGGCGACCGAGGTACTGGGAAAAGCCTTCTGGCCCTGTGCATCTAACGTTTTAAGTGCGGGTGCAGTGTCCTGGTTTGAATCAAAATGACCCTTTCTTTAAAAAGAAAGCGCTCTGTACGTCGCGCCTGAAACCGCACCCAGTCAAGCCTTCCAGTCCAAGAAAGCAAAGCCTACCGGCAGGGATCCGGCAGGCCGCTGGATTTTGTCGGAGATCCCCAGTAGGGAACCCTGTCGATCGCTACGGAATCGACAGAGAACATCCACTCTGTGGGGTTCCCGAGAATCAGGTATCGTAGACCCGGCATTCAACAGCATCTGGGTTTTCAGCGCAGTGCTGCTCTAGGCTGCTGGGAGTCCTCGGCTGGTGGCTGCGAGCTGCCAGCACTTCTTCAACCGCATCCCAGGCCGCACGGCAGTGGGGATCCCCTTCGCCGTACTCAGAGCAGACGTTGCGAGCATTTTCCAGCTCTTTGGCGATCACTTCAGACAGTCCCATGTTCTCAAGCTCCTTTAGACTAGATGGGGCCGGTGGCCCGCTGATATAACCGGTTGACGCAGAACCTGTAGGGATTCGGTGTAACCGAGGATCAACAAGTAGAAACCAGCCGATCCAGACGGGGAATAAGTTCAGGATAATGACCTTGTGCCAACCGAATTGATCAACCGGATACATTACCTATTCTAAACAGGGACACCCGGGGGGTGCAGCTACGCTTTCGCGATCTCTTTGGGATCAGGATGCGCAGGGATCCCTCAGGCCCCAAACAGTTGTTCAATCCGTTGCCGCACCTGCTCTGGGGATCCCTGTTGACGCACTTGGCCTTCCGAGAGCAAAATCGCCCCGTCTGCCCACTCCAGTTCTGCCAGCCGATGGGTTACCCAAAGGGCGGTGATGCCTTCTTGATCCACCAGTTGCCGGATGCACCGCAGCAAATCCGCCTGGCTGTCGGGATCCAACAGAGCTGTCGGCTCGTCCAAAAGCAGCACCTCACTGCACCGGGCCAAAGCCCCTGCCACCGCCACCCGTTGCTTCTGTCCGCCGCTGAGGCCGTGGATGGGCCGACGGATCAGGTGCTTCAATCCCACCTGCTCCAAGGCCGTTTCCACCCGCTGGTGAATTTCCGCCAAGGTCAGAGCCTCTGCTCCCAAGCCAAAGGCCACATCGGCTCCCACCGTGGGCATGAACAGTTGGTGATCCGGGTTTTGAAACACATAGCCCAGCCGACCGCGAATCTCCAGGTGGCCCGAAAGGGGCTGGGGATGGGTCAGGGATCCCGACAACAACTGCAACAGGGTGGACTTACCGCTGCCATTGGGCCCCAACAGCATCCACAACTGGCCCTTGGGAATGACAAAACTGCACGCCTGCAAAACCGGCGGACGCTCCGGCCAAGCAAAGGTCAGACTCTCCACCCGAATGGCCACCTCAGACATGGGGATCCCTTAGCGGCAGAGAGAAAAGGGCTGTCCTCAGCTTTGCAACTGGGCCAAAAAACCGGGACGGGCTCCCATGGGGCTGGCGCCGCCCGACTTGGAAGTCATTTGCACGCCACATAGCTCACCGGTGAGCAGAAACACCTTTTTGCCGGTGCGGTCACAGGTCAGCTCCAAACTCTGAGGGGATCCACTCTGCAGAGCATTGACGATGCTTTGGTAGGCCCGGTTGGCCGCTTCTTCCTCTTTTTGATGGACAACGATGGGGGCAGGGTTCCCTTTCAGGAGCAGTTCCAGAGTGTACATGGCTGACCGTTGCGTAGTGGGCCGTGGGACAAAAGAGAGGCACCCAGAGGACGCCGTTGGCGACAGCAGGACGAAGTCCTTTTCCAGTATCGCAGGTTGGGCCAGGGTACCGGCAGGCTCAACAAATGACGGGGGAGTTTCTCTCGCCAGATTAGGCCAGGCCGGTGCCGAGAAAAGGCAGCAGGCTAATCAGCAACAGGCCGAACGTGGCCAGGGATCCCGCCAAGAAGGAGAGGGATCGCCCAATGGGAATATCGGCAATGTAGAAAAAGTTGTAGAGCAGCCGCGCCAGCAGAAACACCCCACACAGCACAGCTACCCCTTCATCTCCGCTGAGGCCAAAATACCAGGGATCCGAGTGAGGGCCGGTGATGTAGGCGATCAACGCTGCTGCCGCAAACATCCCAAAGGTCTCAAACCCGTTGGCATGGGCCCAGGTGGCCCGTTGCCCGTAGGGAGGTAGCCTATCAAACATAGCCCGAGGAGCATGCAGGTCGTAGCCAACGCGGGCACGGGCATAGCCCACCACCCCCATGGGCAGATAGACCAAGAGCATGGCTGCCGCAATAGAGAACAGGGGGATAGCTGCGAGAGGAAGGCTTGGCAACATAAGGCAAAAGGACGGTGCAAGATAACAGGGGAGAGGAAGGAGCCCAGCTCGGGCAGGAGCTATTGCCGGGAAAACCAACACCAGAACCATTATCTACCGGGCTGGCCAGCCGGGCAGAAGCCTGATTTGGTGATTGATGCTTGGGTCAGGAGATCTTGCGGATTTGCCGGCGGCGCTCCTCATATTCAGCGCGGGTGATCAAGCCCTGTTTCAACTGGCTTTCCAACTGCTGTTCGGGATCCCGAGCTTCTCGGCCTTCCACACTGGTCCATTCCAGCTCGATCAACCCTCGATTGAATCGAAAATCGAAATCGGCATTGCTCATGGTCAGGATCCACAGCCCTTCCAGCAAACAAAGGGCGCGTACCCCGTAGCTGAGTATCTGCAGCGGGATGGAAGGAACGAACACCATCAGCCCCGCCACCAAGTAGCCCCAGCCCCAGCGTTGGTGCCCCATATAGAAGCGCTGCAACCCTGGGATCAGCACCCCCAGCATCGCCAGCCAGCCGGCCACCTCGCGGACCAACCGCCGACGTTCCTGTGGGGGCATATCAGGGCCCCTGCTCTCGGCCATAGACTGCACTAGCTAGATGTGCCATTAAGCTAGCTCAGTTTTGGCCGCACAGGGCTCAGGAACTTGGATCCAACCTCAGAAGATTTTTGAGCAGAATCCTGCCGCCTATACTTGATGGGGGCAGTTCGGGGAAGGAACATGGCAGAGCGGGAGCTATCGGTAGCGATCTTGGCAGCGGGCAAAGGTACCCGGATGCGATCACGGCTGCCCAAGGTGCTGCACAAACTGGGATCCCTGTCTTTGATCGAGCGGCTGCTGCGCACGGTGCTAACCTTGAAACCCCACCGCTGTCTGGTGATTGTGGGTTATGAACAAGAGCAGGTGCGCCAAGCCCTGCGGGAGTACCCGGTTGAATTTGTGGAGCAGGCCCAGCAATTGGGCACCGGACACGCCGTTCAACAGCTGTTGCCCGTCCTGGGCGGTTTTCAGGGGGATCTGCTGGTGATCAACGGGGATGTGCCCCTGCTGCGGGCAGAAACCCTGCAAGCTCTGGTGGAGCGCCACCGCCAGATGAACCCAGAGGTAACCTTGCTCTCGGCTCAGGTGGCGGATCCCTATGGCTATGGGCGGGTATTTTGCGATGCCCAACAGCGGGTGCTGGAACTGGTGGAAGAGCGAGACTGCACCCCGGCCCAACGGCAAAATCGCCGCATCAACAGTGGGGTGTATTGTTTCCACTGGCCGGCTCTGGCCCAGGTTTTGCCCCATCTCAATCGCAACAACGCACAGCAGGAGTACTACCTAACAGATGCCGTCAAGCGGGTGGGCAAAGCCATCGCTCTGGATGTTGCCGATCCGCAAGAAATTGTGGGCATCAACGACCGCCGCCAACTGGCCCAGGCGTACCAGATTTTGCAGGATCGCCTCAAAGAAGCCTGGATGGAAGCCGGGGTCACCTTTGTGGATCCCGACAGCAGCAGCCTCGAGGAAACGGTGGAATTGGCCCCCGATGTGGTGATCGAGCCCCAAACCCATCTGCGAGGGGTGTGCCGCATTGGCTCGGGAACCCGCCTGGGGCCGGGCAGTTGGATCGAGTCCAGCGAGATTGGATCCGGCTGTCACATTCTCTACTCGGTGGTCAGCCACAGCCGCATCGGCAACCACGTCTGGATAGGCCCCTACGCCCACGTGCGCCCCCACAGCCAGATTGGGGATCATTGCCGCATCGGCAACTTTGTGGAAACCAAAAATACCCAGATTGGATCCCACAGCAATGCCGCCCACTTGGCCTACCTGGGAGATGCCAAGCTGGGATCCCAGGTCAACATCGGCGCGGGCACCATCATCGCCAACTACGACGGCCAGCAAAAGCACTTCACCGAAATTGGGGATCGCAGCAAAACAGGCGCCAACTCGGTGTTGGTGGCTCCTTTGCAGGTGGGATCCGATGTCACCATTGCTGCCGGCTCCACCATCCCTGCCCGCTACCCTCTGCCGGATGACTGCTTGGTGATCGCTCGCTCCCGCCCGGTGGTTAAGCCCGGCTGGCGACCCGGGATCCGCTCCTCCCGCCGCCAAGAGCTCCAGCCCATGCCACCGGGATCCCTCAAGATTTATCCCTTGCGCCTCTTCCCCGGCCAAGATCTCAAGCAGGAACTGGAGCGATTGGCCCGGCAGCAGCCCTTGCAAGCGGGGTTTGTCCTCAGCGCTGTCGGCAGCCTCAGCCAAGCCATCCTGCGCCTGGCCGACCAAATGGGGGATCACCTGCTGTCGGAACGCCTGGAGATCCTGGCCCTGAGTGGATCCCTGTGCCCTGACGGAGTCCATCTCCATCTCACCGTTGCCGATGCCCGAGGCCAAACCTGGGGGGGACACCTGCGCCCCGGCTGCCTCATCTACACCACCGCCGAAATTGTCCTCGCCGACAGCCCGGAGTATCGCTTCTCCCGTCAACCGGATCCGGCCACCGGCTACCTGGAGTTGCACATCCAACCCGTGGCAGGGGATCCCTGCTGGCCGTCCCCACCCCCCCAACCCCAGCAAAACCAGCAGACAAAACCAGAGGCTGACAACAGCAGGCCGAAAAGCTTACAGTAGTCAACATGAGTTACCTAAAGCTAAAGGGGGCTTGTGAGCGCCAAGCCGAAAGCTTCACGGAACTCATGGACGCTTTGCGGTGTGGCGGGCATATTACTGGGTTTTCGGACGCAACTCATTCTTAACCGCAAGCAAACAACTCTAGCCGCCCAACACGCTGGGGTAGCCCGCCACGCCTATAACTGGGGCTTAGAAGTCTGTCGGCAAGCCCTGGAGAACCAGCAAAAACTTCCCACCGCCATTGACCTGCACAAGCGCCTAGTGGCCGAGGTGAAGAAAGAACATCGCTGGTACTACCAGGTCTCCAAATGCGCCCCTCAGCAGGCATTACGCAACTTGGAGCAAGCCCTTAAGCGCTGGCGGGGTGGGTTGGGGAAGTTTCCCCGCTTCAAACGCAAGGGAGTGCGAGACAGCTTTTACCTGGAAGGGAGTATTCGCACTTCTGGCAACCGCATCAAGGTACCTATCTTCGGTTGGCTGCGCTGCGCAGAGCTGCTCCCGGTGACCACACCCAAGAACGTGGTTGTTAGCTTGAGAGCATGACTCTAGTCAATAATAAGCTCAACTATACTGAAAATAATGTATAATATGTTCAGTACGGATTACTACCAGTTGATCTTTCTGTTT
>NZ_JBSSBR010000025.1:0-41559 GCF_054059035.1 Thermostichus sp. MS-CIW-36 | reverse complement strand
GCATGGATCCAGCCTTTCTGTTCCCATCGCCTCAAGGTGTGGAGACACACCCCAAAATAATCCGCCGCTTCTCTCGGTTTTACATACCTAGCCATGCCAAGCAGCCATACTGAACATACTGTACATTATTTTCAGTATAGTCCAGCGTATCATTGACTAGAGTCATGCTCCCGCTCTCAAGAGATCGGCTACTGTGAAGCGGACGGCTAGCCCGCCGAGACCAGGAATCGGGAGAAGGGGGTTGCTGTTGGGGGATGCGGGGAACTAGGGTGAAGCGGAACCGGCAGTCCTGCACCGTCGGATCCCTTGGTGTGTGTGAGGTTAAGCCCTATGGTTAGCCAGCCTTTGAACGCAGGTCTTGATCGTCCCAAAAGCCCTCGTCGCCACAGACAGCCTTCTGCTCTGAGCCGACCCCTCTCCGGTACAGTTCAGGCCAGCCGCACCCAGCCTTTGAATTTGAAGTTGAAATCAGCCCATCCTCGCAGCCAGCATCTTGCTTGGGCAGAACACCTAGCCTGGTGGAAGCAAATCTCCACAGGGATGGCTATCCTCTCCGGCGTTTCAGTGTTGAGCCTTTACAGTTGGACTGTGCATACCCAAAGCCGGTGGAGCCAGCGTTACCAGGTGTGGCAGCAGATGCAGCGCAACGAACGACAGTTTCTGCTGACTCAAGAATCCATTGCCAATTCTCTCCGGGAAATCGCCGACCGCTCCGAAATGGTGCCGCTGGTACCGGATCGGATGATCGAGGTGCCAATTGCCTCTCCCAGCCAAGTTGAGCCGGATCCAGCCCACCAGGCAACGGCTTTGCCAGAAAGAGCGCTCCGCGCCGCTCACGCGACCGAAAAAGCCCCTCTTTTCTATCCGGTTGGGTACTAATTCATACGGATCCCGCCCATGACGGCTAGGCCAGCGTCCCCATCTTGCTTTCCCAAAAGCTGTGGGTCTTGTGAAGTCTCAGCGTATCTGATACATTTACGCTGAACACTGCTGAACATCACTGTTCAACTATGCAGCGATAGCATTCTGTTTGTTTCCAAACAGAATGGCGGTATCCCGCAAAGCTTTGAGTAGAATACCCAAAGCGCAGTTTCCGTGTCGTCTTACTACCAATTTTCTGCTTTGCTTTGGCTACCATGTTGGCAGACTCGAAAGTAAACAGAAAGATCAACTGGTAGTAATCCGTACTGAACATATTATACATTATTTTCAGTATAGTTGAGCTTATTATTGACTAGAGTCATGCTCTGTTCTCTAAAAGGCTAAGGGATCCTTGGGCCTCAGGATCTGGAATAGTAGTGGGCTACTCTTTAACTGCTTACAAAGCAAAGAAGAAGTCTGGCCCAGGTTTTCTAAGTTGGTGGGATGTGGCCCATCCAAAGCCCTGGGATTGCCGTTGGGATCCCGTTCACCCCTGGGGATGACATCCCCCCTGGCAGGATAGGAACTCCAGAGCAGGGGATGTATGATGCCTAGCACGGCTTTTTCGGAGCAATCGCAGAGAAAGCTGTACCGACAGGTTGTCCTGGGGATCAGCCAGGGCATGTAAAGGGGAAAGTCCGGTGCAAATCCGGCGCTGTGCCGCAACTGTGATGGGCTTGGGCTAGACCCATGCCCTCAGTCAGGATGCCCGCCTGCGGTTCTGGCTCGTCTTTCTTCCGCGTCGCACGGAATCAGGAGCTTCAAGAAAGAAAATGAATCCCATTCTAGGTCTCAGCCTGGCGCTGGGGGGCTTTGTTTTGGGGATCCCAGCGTGGGCGCAGCCGGCGGCCTCTTCACCTTCAGCTCAAGAGGTGTTGGAAACCGGTGTTAGCGCCGAGATTTTAAATCAACCCGTCACCACACCTTTTCGCCGTCCTGGTTTGCTGCGGGATTCTTCCCGCCCGGTTTACGTCATTACCCGCCAGCAAATTCGAGAGCAAGGGGCAAGAACGGTTCAGGAGGCCCTGCGCTACCTGCCCGGGATCCTCAGCGACGGCACGGCAGGAACCCAGTTGGGAGCCCTTAGCTCCCAGTTTATGCGGGGAGGACGAACGGCCCAGGTGTTGGTGCTCTTGGATGGCCGCCCCATTAACGACCTGGGCTTTTTTGGCGGGTTCGATCTGTCTCAGATCACTACAGATGTGGTCGAGCGTATTGAGATCTCTCCAGGTGGGGGCTCCACTTTGTACGGATCCGACGCTGTTGGCGGGGTCATCAACATCGTGACGCTGGATCCAAAGCCGGGATCCGAGACCGTGCTGGAAGCGGCTATCGGCAGCTACGGCCTCAACGAGCAAGGGATCCAGAACCGCGGCCAAGCGCAGGATCTGGGCTGGGTGGTCAGCTATCGCCGTCTGCAGAGCAACAACGACTTTCCCTTTGAAATTAGGCGTTTGGGCAAAGCAGGCAGGCGGGAAAACTCGGCGGTGGAGTACCACAACCTACAAGCCAAACTCACCTGGCAACTGGCAGAAGGCCAGGTCCTAACCGGAAATGCCCTTTATCTCAATAAAGCGTTTCAGGTGCCTGGCAGCACCGAGTTTCCCTCCCCCGATGCAGTGCAAAACACCAACGACCTGCTGTTAGATCTCAGTTGGCTGTGGGATCAAGAGAGGGGATCCCTGCAAGCCAGGGTATTTTTTGACGACCTCAACTATCGCTTCAGCGCCCCACAAAGCCAGGGATCCCGGGATGAGATCCTGCGAACGGGGTGGGGATCCCAACTGCAATACACCTGGAAGGCTGCTGAAAACCTGGAGCTTACTCTAGGAGCGGATTACCGATCCATTTCAGCTCGCAACACCACCTTCTCCTTTGCCAGGGGATCCACCAATGTCAACTACGACAATACCGTGAACCAAGGGGCCCTCTTTGCCCGCCTGGATTACAAGCCACAGCCCAACTTTTATCTCAACTTAGGTGTTCGCCAAGATTCGAGCAATCTGGTCAACGGTTCGGCCACCTCTCCTGCCGCAGGGATCCGCTGGGTTTTGGCAGAAGGCACCACCCTGAGGGCCAATTATGCCGGCAGCTTTCGCACCCCCTTGATCTCAAACTTATTCTTTCGTTTGCGGGGCTTTTTTGAGGTAGATGGGAACCCCAATTTGCGCCCGGAGCGGGGAGAGAGTTTTGACATTGGCCTGGATCAGGCTCTGGGAGATTTTGGCCTACTGCGCTTGACCTTTGCCCATAACCGCATCCGCGATGGCATTACCTTTGTCAGCACCGGCCCGCGCAGGGGAACCTACGAAAACATTGAGCTCGTGGAATACACGGGCTTGGAAGCAGCCCTGGATTTGCGATTGGGGGAAAACTGGACTCTTTTTGCCAACTACACCCTGAACGATCCCATCATCCGCTCGGCGCTGGATCCCAAAGAGGTTGGCAAACAGCTAGCCTTCGTGGGAGCAGACAGCTTCAACCTGGGCCTGAGCTACCGCGATGCAGAGGATCGGTATGCCTCAGTTTTCCTGCATCACATTGGCACTTTCTTTACCAACAACGCCAATACCCAATCTCTGCCCGGCTACACCAACCTGGCTCTGCGGGGAGGGATCCCAGTAGCAGAAAATCTCGCTCTCGAGGTGGGAGTCGATAACCTGCTGGATGAGCAATATGAGGTTTTCCCCGGCTACCCCGGAGTGGGTCGCACCGTTCGGCTTAATTTAAGGGGCCAATTTTAGAGCGACTTGAGGCTGACTTTTAGCTGTCTAACTCACTGCTGAATCCTTGGCCAAGACATTGAGATCGTCTTTGCCTCTTCTCACACCCTTTGCTTGGACAGAAACCTATGACTATATCAAGGAGCACCATGTCTCGATCAACTTCCCAGTTGCCCATCCAAGCTGGCAGCGCTGCTCAGCAACCCAGCAGCCATTGTCTTTGGGTTTGTGTCACTTGCGGATCTCGGTGGGTTAACGGCCAAAAAGAAGGGATTAGCAAGGGAGAAATGCTGCTGTCTGCCCTGCAATCTCAAACCCTCAATCCTCAACTGACCCTGAAGCCGGTTGCCTGTATGAGCGGCTGCAGCCATGCTTGTGTCGTTGCGTTGGCAGCACCTCAAAAGATGACCTATGTTTTTGGAGATCTCGATCCAAAAGATGTGGATCTCATTCTGCAGACAGCAGAGCTCTACCTCACCAAGCCAGATGGGATCCTACCCTGGGCCGAGCGCCCTCTCAAAAAAGGGGTGATTGCTCGTATTCCACCACTGCACTGAGGAGCTTTCTCATGGCCACTTTTACCCCCTGGATAACCCCTCTCCATCAAACTTGGCAGGAAGTTTCTTTAACGGGTTGGACAACCCTTTATGAAGGGATCCCTGCCCACATCGACTGCTTGGGGCCGTTGCTCTACGAGCTGTTTCAAGAGCACTGGGCCGAGATCCAGGTGGGCCATGTGGCGGAAGGCGGGGTGCTGGAGCTGGCTTTTAAGAAACCTCCAGCTTTGTGCGTGCTCTACGATGGCTATCTAACCGTTGCCACCGAAACTTGGCACCTGCATTTGTGCCTGGAGGAGCACCAAGGCGGCCCCCATCGCAAGACCCCACCCGAGCTGCGCCGCAAAAGATTGGTTAGCCGTGCTGCTCTCTACCGGCGCCTCAATCCCCAAGGTCAGCCCCGCATGTGGGGGATCCAATTCTGGAATGGAGCAGAAGAGTCTTTGCTGCAGATTTTTCTGCCCAGCCCCTTTTTGGGGCCAGAGGAAGACTACCTGCCGGAAGGCAAAGCAGATTACCAAAAGCTTTCTCTTTACGAGCGCATCCGCGCCATCTATGTGCAGGGGAAAGAGCAGATCCCCTATGAGGATAACCCTCTTAAACGTCCCTACCTTGCTGTTTGTCGTTCCAGCCGTTGTTATCCTTCCCGCAACTACCAACCGGTTGTGGAAGCTCTGGAATCAGCTCTTCGAGAAGCCAACCTGGACGTACAGGTTATCACCTCAGGCTGCTTGGAAGTTTGCCAACAGGGGCCCGTGGTTTTTTACTCCGGAGATTGCACCTGGTACAAGCGGGTTACTCCCCAAGTAGCTCGGCAAATTGTTTTTGAGCATTTGCTTAATAGCTGTCCTCTGAAAGACCACCTTTTTCCAGGAGATTAAAGCATGATTGGCCTGCAATCGAGTGCTCAACCTATCCCCAGATCTTGCCGCTTGATCTCAGCCCCACTTTGGATACAAGCTGCTCAAGATTTGGCCCAAGGCTGGTTCTGGCCCAGCTTGTTTACCACCGTCGGCTGCCTCAGCAATATTGCTTATACATGTACCCTTCCCTTTGTAACTGTTGGTATTGTTGCGGGCACAACTTTAACCCGCCAAAGGGCAGCCATTAGTGCTTTGATGATTTGGCTGGCCAACCAAATCTTTGGCTACACCTGGCACAACTATCCCCGCACTCCCGATTCGTTTGCCTGGGGGTTGGTGCTGGGGATCGGCACGGTGGGGGTTGCTCTTGCTGCCAGCTATCGCCCTTTGTTTTTCCAGTCCAAGACCCTTCGACCAAGGCAACTGCTGCTGAACTATCTCTGGATCCCGGCCATGCTCATCTTGGGGTTTCTGGCTTTTGAAGGGCTGATTTTGGCCGCCGGCCTGGTTTTGGGGGGAACGGAGGGCCTGACCCTGCCCATTCTGGGCAAAATCTGGCTGCACAACTGGCTGTGGACAGGACTTTGGATCGGGATCCACGCGCTGCTGGTGTGGGATAGAGGACACCGCCGGCTGTGGCTGGGAGAGGGGAAACTTCGGTAAGCCGCTCCCGTACAAGCTCTTCCCATCCCGTCAGCGGTGCGGAGTACCTTTGCAGTGATCTAGAGCATCCCCAAGAGGGATCCAGGCCAAAATAGGGGCGACCTATGTGGGAGGGGATCCCTTTGCAACTCAGTCGCGTTAACAGTGAGGAGCATTCCTGCCATCCTCTGCTCTTGGCTTCCCAACGCCTCTTGCTGTTCAGCGGCAAGGGAGGAGTGGGCAAAACAACCTTGACCTGCGCGCTGGCTCGCCAACTGGCCCAGGTGGATCCCCAGCGCCGTCTGCTCCTGATGTCCACAGATCCCGCCCACTCGTTGGGGGACGTGCTGCAAATCTCGGTTACGGATGTGGCCCAACCCTTGCCGGATCGCCCCAATTTACAGGTGCGGGCTTTGCAGGCGGAGATTTTGCTGCGGTCTTTTCGGCAAACCTATGGGCCGGCCCTGGAGCTCATTGCCGAGCGGGGCAGTTGGTTTGGCCGAGAGGATCTGCTGCCGATCTGGGATTTAGCCTGGCCGGGGGTGGATGAGCTGATGGCCATTCTGGAGGTCAACCGGCTGCTGGCGAGGGAGGAGGTGGATACGGTCATCCTGGATACGGCCCCCACCGGGCACACCCTGCGGCTGTTGGAGCTGCCCGACTTTTTGGATAATCTGCTGGCCGTGTTTGCCACCTTTCAGGCCAAGCACCGGGAAATCGCCCAAGCCCTGACAGGCACCTATCGACCGGATGAGGCGGATGCATTTTTAGCCCAGTTGCAGAGGGAACTGGAGGGGGGCAAAGCCCGCTTGACCACTCCGGAGAGCACTTCTGCTTGGCTGGTGATGATCCCGGAGCAGTTGAGCGTGGCGGAAACCCGCCGCTTTTGTCAGCAACTGCAAAGCCGCCGCGTGCCCATCGGCGGCCTTCTGGTCAATCAGGTGCTGTTTCTAGGAGAAAATACCAGTCAATCCTCACTGCCCACCGCTCTCCCCTCTTCCCTCTACTTGGCGCGGCAGCAAGAACAGGGGCGCGTGCTCAAAGCCCTGCAGGAGGAGCTGCCCGGATATCCTATCTGGATCTGTCCCTATCAACTGCAGGAGCCAATTGGGTTAGCAGCCCTAGATGGGCTGGTGCAGCAGCTTCGCCCCTTGCAAGAGGTGCTGCTGCAGTTGGAAGGGATCCCAGAGCAAAAAGCAGAGAGCCAAGAGAAGAGAAAGTCTCTCTTCTCCACCCTCTTCCCTTCCTTCAGGGGGATCCCGTCCCTACCGGATTTTTTGACCCAAGGGATCCGACTGGTGTTGGTGGGGGGCAAAGGGGGTGTGGGCAAGACGACGGTGGCCGGGGCCCTGGCTTGGAACTTGGCCAAGCGCCATCCCGACAAGCAGCTGTTGCTGGTCTCCATCGATCCGGCTCACTCGCTGGGGGATCTGTTTCAGACGAAACTGGGTCAGGATCCCATTCCCCTGCTGCCCAACCTGCTGGGGCAGGAGGTCGATGCGGCGGCGGTGCTGGAGCAATTCCGGCAGGATTATCTGGAGGAGGTGGCGGCCATCTTGGCGGGGGAGGGGACGGCAGGGGTGGAAGTCCAATACGACCCGCAGGCGTGGCGGCAACTGCTGCAGATGCCCCCACCCGGCCTGGATGAGGTGATGGCCCTGTTGAGTGTTCTCCGACAGGAGACGAGCGGGCAGTTCGACCTGGTGGTGCTGGACACGGCTCCCACAGGCCATCTCTTGCGGTTTCTGCAGATGCCCCAGGCTCTGGAGGGCTGGGTAAGCTTGGCCCTGAAGCTGTGGCTGAAATATCGGGATGTGGTGGGCAGGCCGGAATGGGCGCAGCGGATGCGGGAGCTTTTGGCCCAGGTGCGGCAGCTTCGGCAGCAGCTCCAGGATCCCCAGTTTGTTACCTTTATCCCCGTCTTTAACCCCGAGCAAGCAGTTCTGGCGGAAACCGAGCGTCTCTTGGCGGAATTGGATGCTTTGGGGATCCCTCATCCCTACGCCGTTCTCAATCGGGTGTGGTTAGAGGATTCTACCCCCTTTGGAGAGGCCCTCCGCCGTCGTCACCAGACTCTTCTGGCCCAGCTCCCCCAGCCATTTTCCCAGCAGGCCATCTTGACCATCCCCTTCCTACATCCTCCCAGCTTGGAGAATATCGGCTCCTACTTATTGGCTCCTCAGGAGCCCTAACCTAGGGGTAGACCTTGCTCACCCAAAGCGTTATGGATCCCCATCTGGAAGAACGCGCCCGCGAGCTGCGCACCCTGCTGCAGAAGGCCAGCATTGCCTACTATGTCCACGATGCTCCCATCCTGGAAGACAGCGTTTACGACCGCCTCTACCGCGAGCTGCAAGAGCTGGAGCGGGCTTACCCTGAACTGGTCACCCCCGATAGCCCTACTCAGCGGGTGGGAGAAAAACCTGCAGAGCATTTTCCCACCGTCTTCCACCGCATCCCCCTCTACAGCTTGGAAAACGCTTTCAACCCAGAAGAACTGGAGGAGTGGCAAGAGCGCCTGCTGCGAGTTTTGGGCCGTGCCCCTGTTCCCGACAGCAGGACAGAGGGAGAGCTGGAGTATGTCTGTGAGCTGAAGATTGATGGCGCCGCCTTGGCCCTAACCTACATCGAGGGTCTTTTGGAGCGGGGTGCTACTCGGGGGGACGGACAGGCCGGAGAGGACATCACCCCCAACGTGCGCGCCATTCGTTCGATTCCCCTGCGGCTGGCGACAGCAGATCCGCCTCCCGTTTTGGAGGTGCGGGGGGAAGTCTATCTGGCCCTAGCCGAGTTCGAGCGGATTAACCGGGAGCGTTGCTCCGCCGGGGATCCCCCCTTTGCCAACCCGCGCAACTGTGCTGCCGGTACCCTGCGGCAGTTGGATAGCCGCGTTGTGGCTGCCCGCAAGCTCAGCTTCTTCGCCTACGCCCTCCACTGGCCGGAGGGATGGCCTGCCGGGGATCCCCCGCAAACCCAGTGGCAGTGTCTGCAGCAGCTCAAGGAATTGGGATTTCCAGTCAACCCCCTTTCCCAGGTCTGTCGGGGCTTGGGAGAAGTGATCCAATTTTATGAGCGATGGCGGGGTGCCCAGCTCCCCTACGCCAGCGACGGGGTGGTGGTGAAATTGAACTCCTTGCGGCTGCAGGAGGAGGCCGGCTTTACGCAAAAATTTCCCCGCTGGGCCATTGCCCTCAAATACCCTGCCCAGGAAGTCCCCACCCGCATCCGCGCCATCGTGGCCAGCGTGGGCCGTACCGGCGCCGTCACTCCAGTGGCAGAGCTGGAGCCGGTTCCTTTGGCCGGCACCCTTGTCAGCCGCGCCAGCCTGCACAATGCCGATCGCCTGCGGGAGCTGGACGTGCACATTGGCGATACTGCCATCGTGCGCAAAGCCGGGGAGATCATCCCGGAGGTGGTCGGGATCCTGAAGGAATTGCGCCCTGCCGATGCCGTTCCCTACAGCCTGCCCAGCCAGTGCCCCGAATGCCACGCCCCTTTGGTTCGTCCCCCTGGCGAAGCCGTGACCCGCTGCCCCAACCCCGAGTGCCCGGCCAAGCTGCGGGGCCAATTGCAGCACTGGGCCAGCCGTGATGCTTTGGATATCGAAGGCTTAGGGGAAAAGCGGGCAGCCCAATTGGTGGAGAGCTTGGGGGTGCGCACCGTAGCCGATCTCTACCGCCTCACCCCAGAGCAGTTGCAGGGCTTGGAGGGGATGGGATCCCGCTCCAGCCAAAAGCTGGTGCAAGCCATTCAGCGCTCTCGTCAACAGCCCTGGGAACGAGTGCTCTACGGGCTGGGGATCCCCCATGTGGGGGTGGTCACCGCCCAGATTTTGGCCGGCCATTTTCCCACCCCTGAGCTTTTGGCCCAAGCCAGCGCAGAAACCATCGCCCAGATCTATGGGATAGGCGCGGAAGTGGCGGAAGCGGTGGTGGCCTGGTTTGCCGAGCCGGCCCATCGTCGCCTGTTGCAGGAGTTGCAGGCGCTAGGGATCCCCGCTCTTCCTCAGCAGGAGAACCCTGCCGTCTCCCAGATCTTGGCCGGGAAAAAATTCGTAATCACCGGCACCTTGCCCACCCTCTCCCGCCAGCAGGCCAAGGCTTGGATTGAGAGTCGGGGGGGCAAAGTCACCGCCAGCGTCAGCCGCCAAACCGACTACGTGGTGGTGGGCTCTGACCCCGGCTCCAAGCTGGAGCAAGCCCAACAACTGGGGATCCCCCTGCTGACCGAGGCTGAGCTGTTGGCGCTGGATCCCACCGGCGAATCCGGTGATCTGCATCCTTGACAGGGTGGATCCCGGAAAAACTTGGGTAGGGTGGGTTGTCTTAGCGGCAGGGATGATTTATGATTCAACCTTAGTGAGGAGTGGACGCCAAATAGGGGGAAGCGAACGCAACACGGACAGTTCCTTCCCCTTTTTGGTTACAAAAAGGCGCGATTACTCCCAAAAGTATCCAACTTAGCTGAAAGATTCCTTTGCCTCCGATGACTGCCTTTGCCAGTGCCAGGTGAGTTCAACTATGATGGGATCAGCGGAGACGCATGTTTCCGTTCACTCCTCACACCATCTTCCGCTCGGCGTCAAGTCGGGCGGTTTTTCTATAAATCCGTCCAAAGGGAGGTATGACCATTCCCGGTAGCAGCGAAACGGCTCATTGCCTTCCTGTGAGACACTTAGGAAGCAGCCTGAGTAGCGCAGAGCGCCGGAGAAGTGTGTCTCCAGTCTTTCCGGTTGATCCCCAGGCGAATCTCTTGGTGCCCCGTCCCCTGGGAGCTCCGGGAATAAACCCTACGAGCCCAGTAGAGATGCTAGACTAATAGACCAGTGAGATTTCACCCACTTCGGCCTCACTACGCTTTCGCAGCCGATTTGCGACACGTTTTGATTGGAAGGTTCAGTTTTTTTCTGGCTTTTGCCGGATAGGATAGCCAAGAGCAAGCAGCAACGAGGATCCCATGGCCAAATATGACTCCCATCTGAAGTGCTCCTTCTGCAACAAGTCACAGGATCAAGTGCGTAAGTTGATTGCGGGGCCGGGGGTCTACATCTGTGACGAGTGCGTGGAGCTCTGCAACGAGATTTTGGATGAGGAACTCTACGACGGCAACACTCCTCCTGCTGCCGCCCCTGCCGGCGGCCGGCGTGAAGCTCCTAAAAAATCCTCCCGCAGCCTGCCTTCTTTGGCGCAGTTGCCCAAGCCACAGGAGATCATGCGCTATCTCGACCAATATGTGATTGGCCAAGAAAAAGCTAAGAAGGTTTTGTCGGTGGCGGTTTACAACCACTACAAGCGTCTGGCTGCCAAGGCCAACCCCGGTAGCGTCGGAGTTTCGGAACTGGATGAGGTGGAGCTACAGAAGTCCAACATTTTGATCATTGGCCCCACTGGCTCCGGCAAAACCCTGCTGGCGGAAACCCTGGCTCGCATGTTGGATGTGCCTTTTGCGGTTGCAGATGCTACCACCCTTACGGAAGCTGGCTATGTGGGCGAGGATGTGGAAAACATCCTGTTGCGCCTGCTGCAGGTGGCGGACATGGACGTAGAAGAGGCCCAGCGCGGCATCATCTACATCGACGAAATCGACAAAATTGCCCGCAAAAGCGAGAACCCCTCCATTACCCGCGATGTCTCCGGCGAGGGGGTGCAGCAGGCTTTGTTGAAGATGCTGGAAGGGACAATAGCCAACGTGCCTCCCCAGGGAGGGCGCAAGCACCCCTATCAAGACTGCATTCAAATCGACACTTCCAACATCCTCTTCATTTGCGGGGGGGCTTTTGTTGGCCTGGAAAAAGTAATCGAGCAGCGCATTGGCAAGAAATCGATGGGCTTTATCAAGCCAGGGGAGCAATTGTCGGTTAGCCGCGAGCAACGTATGGCCAATGCCCTCAAGGCTTTGGAGCCTGAAGACTTGATCAAGTACGGCATGATTCCCGAATTCACGGGGCGGCTCCCAGTAGTGGCGACTTTGGATCCGCTGGATGAGAAGGCGCTGGAGGCGATCCTGACGCAGCCCAAAAACGCCATTCTCAAGCAGGCGCAGAAGCTGTTGCGCATGGACGGGGTGGAACTGGAGTTTGAACCTGCCGCCATTGCTGCCATTGCCAAAGAGGCTTATCGCCGCAAGACCGGGGCTCGCGCCCTGCGGGCCATTGTGGAAGAGCTAATGCTGGATGTGATGTACGAGGCACCCTCCCGCCGCGACCTAAAGCACATCCGCATCACCGCAGAGATGGTGGAGCGCCGTTCCACCCGCGAGCTGATTCCTCACCCCTCTACGCTGCCCAAGCCTGAGTCGGCCTAGAGTCGCGGCCCTTCCGATCCCTGCTGGATGAACTTATGATCTGTTCTTGAAAGAGGGGGCAGGAGATCCTATGGCAGGGACTGCGTTCCGCTGGCGCGAACGACAGCGGGTGGATCGTGAATATGCGGTAATTGGTCTGGGGCGCTTTGGTTCTAGCTTGGCTCTCACCTTGATGGAGCGAGGGCACAATGTCTTGGGGATCGACCGCAGCCGTGAGATCGTGCAGCGCCTGGCGGATCAGCTGACGCAGGTGGTGGCACTCGATTCCAGCGATGAAGATGCGCTGCGAGCGGTGGATATCCTCTCCTTCGACACGGTGGTGGTGGCCATTGGCAGCGATTTTGAGAGCAATTTGCTGACGACGGTGGCCCTGAAAAGTTTGGGGGTGCGCAATGTGGTCTGTAAGGCGTCGACCGAGCGGCAACGCTCTATTCTCCTGCGAGTGGGGGCAGATCGGGTGGTGTTGCCGGAGCAAGAGGCAGGGCGCCGTTTGGCTCAGGTGTTGACAGCACCGGGGATCCTAGATCAGCTAGAGCTGGAGCCGGGCTACAGCATTACGGAATTACAGGTGCCGGAGGCGTTGGTGGGCCATACGCTGGCGGAGTCGGATCTGCGTCGCCGCTTCGGCATCACGGTGCTGGTGGTGAAGCGAAAGCAATCGCTGGTGGTCTCTCCCCCCGCAGACTACCTGCTGGAAAAGGGGGATTTGCTGGTGGTTCTGGGGGCCAATACCAACATCTCGCGGCTGAATGAAATGTAGGGAGGGCTCCGATGAGAGAGGGCTCCGTCCCGCTTCCGCCAGAGGAGGGCTCTGAGCGCTTGGTTCCACTGGTACCATCCCGCGCCCGCCACCTGCCGACACCGGGCTCGGCGTTGTCTCAGTCTTCTAGGGCCTTCGGGAATCGTCTGCAGTGGTTTTTTGGGGGGGACAGGCGTCGCCCGCTGCCGCCGCCATTGCGGCTAGTCACAGGGTTGGGGCTCTTGGCAGTGGTGGGAACTTTGGTGCTCATGTTGCCGGGGATCGGGCGTGGGGATCCCTTGAGCTGGAATGAGGCGCTGTTTACGGCCATGTCGGCCCTGAGCGTGACGGGGCTCTCGACGATTGTGGCGGCGGAGGATCTCACCCTGTTGGGCCAGATTGTGCTGCTGATCCTGATTCAGATTGGCGGGGTGGGCTTCATGGTGTTGGCGGTGGTGGTGTTTCAATTGATCGGGCGGCGCATTTCCCTCCTCAATCGCTTGGCGCTGTGCAATTCGCTGGGTCTAATCGATCCGGGGGCGATCTTGGAATTGACTCGGCGGGTGCTGCTGGGGGTCACCCTCATTGAGTTGGGGGGGGCTTTGCTGCTCTGGGTGCATTGGCGGGATCTCTATGGGCCGGAGCGGGCGGTTTTTCTGGCTATTTTTCACGCGGTGTCGGCCTTTTGTAATGCAGGATTTGACCTGTTTGGCCGGGAAGGGATCCCTACAGACGGTCTGTCGCTGGCGATTTTGGCCGGTCTGATTTTTATCGGCGGTTTGGGCATCCCAGTTTTGTCGGATTTGTTAACCTGGCCACGGGGCCACCGCCCCTCTCTGCACACCCGGATTACCCTGGGCGTGGTGGTGGTTTTACTCTGCACGGGCGGCATTGGCTTGTTTTTGGGAGAGAGCTTGCCCGGCGGATCCCTGCTGGAGGTAAGCTGGCCCCGCCGCTTGGGCCTGACGTTTTTTCAGTCGGTTTCTGCCCGAACGGCTGGGTTTGCCGGGCTCCCCATTGAGGATCTGACCCCGGCAAGCCAGTTGCTGCTGATGGCTCTCATGTTTATTGGGGCAGCCCCAGCTTCTATGGGGGGCGGCATGACCACCGGCACCTTGGCGGTGTTGGTGTTGGCCCTCTGGGGCTATGCCCGCGGTTTGCCCAGCGCTCAGATTGCCGGGCGCAGCTTGGATCCCTCCATGGTGCGCAAGGCGGCAGCGGTGTTAACGGTTTCTCTGTTTGTGGTATTGTTGGCGGCTTGGTTGATTTTGCTGACCCACAGTAACAGTAGGTTGGATCCGGTGTTGTTTGAGGTGATCTCCGCCTTCGCCACCTGCGGCCTCTCGACGGGCTTTACCGGGGAGCTCAACTGGTTTGGCCAACTGATCATTGTGCTGGTGATGTTCTGGGGCCGGTTGGGGGCATTGACGATTGTCTTGGCCTTGGCTCAACAACAGCCCCGCCCGTTGGTAACCTACCCTGAAGAGTCGATCCTAATCGGTTAGTCCAGAACTGAGGAGAGAGCAGCCTCCGTTAGACTGAGTAAGGGATCCCTTCGTCCCTCTCGTTACCGGGAGCCATCCGTGTCCAAGTTCCTTTTAATTGGTTCTACTGAGCCCTTCAGCGGTAAGTCGGCTGCCATCTTGGGTTTGGCCAAGCATCTGCAGCAGCAAGGGATAAAAGTCACCTATGGGAAGCCCATCGGTTCTTGCGAGCGGGAAGATTGCTCGCTGGAAGGGGGCGATCCGGATATGCGCTTTGTGGCGGAGTCTCTGCGGCTGACGATGGATCAAATGCCGCCGATGCTGCTCCGGCTCAACGAAGAGGCTTTGCTGGCTCAAATGAAGCGAGCTCCCGGGGATCCAGCTCCAGAGTGCCCGGTTGCCCCTCTGTTGGAGTTTGTCCAGCGCTCCCCTGCCGATTTGGTGCTGCTGGAAGGCCCAGCCGATCTTTACGAGGGGGAATTGTTTGGCCTGTCGCTGGCCAAGATGGCCCAAGCCCTGGATGCTCCGGTACTGCTGATCAGTCGCTACCATTCCTCCTTGGCTGTTGATTCTCTTCTCTTTGTCCATCGTCAACTGGGATCCCGCTTGGCAGGCGTGCTGCTGAACGATGTGCCACCTGACCAAATGCAACCGGCAAAAACGATCATTCGGCCTTTTTTGGAGGGACACGGGATCCCGGTGCTGGGGATTTTGCCCTCCCATCGCATTTTGCGCAGCATCAGCGTTGGGGAGTTGGTGCGGCAACTGGATGCCGAGGTGCTCTGCTGTCCGGATCGGATGGACCTGATGGTTGAAGACATTGCGGTAGGGGCGATGAACGTCAACTCGGCCTTGAAGTACTTCCGTAAGCTGGATCACAAGGCGGTGATCACCGGCGGAGACCGCACCGATATTCAACTGGCCGCCCTAGAAACTTCCACCCTCTGCCTGATCTTGACCGGCAAGCTCCCTCTGGATCCCCGCATTCAGTCTCGAGCAGAAGAGCTGGAAGTGCCGATCCTCTCGGTGGATCTGGACACCTTCACCACCATCAACCGCATCGAACGGGTTTTTGGGCAGATTCGCCTACACGAGGAGGTGAAAGTCCGCTGCATCCAAGAGCTAATGTCAGCGAATTTTGACTTTTCCCGTCTCTATGCTCATTTGGGCTTGACACAACCCCTAGTGTCGGCGGTAGGTGCATAAGAAAAGTTATTACTGGCTTCTCTATATTTGGTGTCTAAATAGATATTTCTTCGAGATTGAGCACTATATATATGATCAAGACGAAATAAGCTCAGTTTTGACGCGCTGGTCTCTAGTGTCTGATGCTTTCCAGTATCTGCAATGATTTCTGCAAAAAAACGCAGGGATCTCTCGCCGGTTTGGCCTACTCACCGAATTCGAGAGATATCATGCGAGTATTCATCACCTCAACACACCACTCCTCCCCCAGATTTTCTGGGGGTTTTTGTTCGTACTGTTTTTAACCTTGTGCGTCAGTGTCACGTACCTTGTGCGTCAGTGTCACGTAAGCTGATGTTGACGGGGTTTATGCTGCTAATAGTGTGAAACAAAGCTTTTCTGAAGCTGAATACACTAAACAGTGGTGCCGGCACGCCCTTCTGCAATAAGAT
This sequence comes from Thermostichus sp. MS-CIW-36, assembly GCF_054059035.1. Taxonomy (NCBI): domain Bacteria; kingdom Bacillati; phylum Cyanobacteriota; class Cyanophyceae; order Thermostichales; family Thermostichaceae; genus Thermostichus; species Thermostichus sp. MS-CIW-36. Next base: position 25,690 of record NZ_JBSSBR010000025.1, on the reverse strand, counting down.
GCAGTGTCTGTTGTCGAGCCGGGATCCCAAATGTTGCCGTTAGCGCCGGATGAGCACCATGGCCAAGGTTTCACGGATGCACAGCCGCAAAGGAGCGGGCCCCAGCCGTCTGGTTGCCTGCCCCCACAGTGGCATCTTCACCGACGGGGGATGTTCTCCCAATCCGGGGCCAGGGGGATGGGCCGTGGTGGTGGTTCAAGATGATCGGGTTGTGGAAGAGTTTTGGGGAGGGGATCCCGATAGCACCAGCAACCGCATGGAACTGACCGGCTTAATTCGGGCTTTGCGGTATTGCCGCCACACCCAGGGCAACGGCGTCGATACCATCTACAGCGACTCCCACCTTTGCGTACAGACCTACAACGACTGGATGGATCGCTGGGCAGCGCAGGGGTGGCGGCGGCGCACCGGGCCGGTGGAAAACTTGGATCTGGTTCAGGAACTGTATCAACTAAAGCAGCAGTGCCCTCAGGTGCAGGTGGTTTGGATCCAGGCTCACGAAGGGTTGCGCTGGAACGAGTACGTGGATGAGTTGGTCGCTCGCGCCCGGCCAAAGTAACAATTTCTACATATTCCGATGTATGAGGCTGCGATCACAGACAGGCTCTGAGTCCATCGCCTATCCTCAAGAGGACGGCTCGTCGCAGGTGTGATATGAAGACCCAACTTCAGTGCCGGTTTCGTCCTCTCTCCCTTACGTTGATGGCGGTGGGGGGCTCTTGGCTCCTGGGATCCTGCCAACTCAGAGGGCCACAGGTACAGTTGCCCGGCGATGTTCTGCCGGAAACCGCGCTGGTTCCCCAGTCGGCGCCCCTGGTGCTGACCTTTTCTACCCAACCGGAAGAATCTTTTCGCACTCACCCTGACCTTTTGGCCCAGTGGGAGAGCTGGACGGCAGAAGCTTTGGCTGAAACCGGCAAGGAGTTCTCTCGGGAAGAGATGCAAGCCTGGGCCGGCGAGCAATTCACGATGGCAGTGGTGATTCCCAATCTGGTGCCTGGAGCTGCCGAGCCGGTGCCCGGGATCCTGTTTGGAGCCAGCACCCGCAACGCCGATTTGTCCGGGCAATTCTTGGCCCAGGTGCGGCAACAGGCAGCAGCAGAAGGGGCCAACTTCGAGCAGCGCCAGGAGCAAGGGGTCACCTTGTATGTGCAAACCAACGGAGAGCCGGGCGAGCGATGGGTAACTGCTGAGTTTGGCAACCGCTTTGTGGCAGTGGCCAACGACCCAAGGGTGATGCAGCAGGCGATTGCTGTGTATCGCGGCGAAGCAGAGCCGATTGGCCGCTCCGAAAGTTTCCGCACCGCTGTTGGCGATCTGTATAAGAGCGGCACGCTGGCCTTTGCCTACTTCAACTTCCAGGCTTTGCAGGAGGATCCCGAATCTTTCAAAGACTGGATGCAGGATCTGGATCCGGCGACGCTGGGATCCCTGCAACCCCTGCGCTCTTTGGCCATGGCTGCCCACTGGCAGGAGCAGGGCCTGCGGCTGCGCATGTTGACCCAGACCGATCCGAAAACCCAGGTGCAGGGGGGGTGGCAAACGGCTCGCGGCGAACTCATTCAGCGGCTGCCCGGCAATGCCTTGGCGGTGCTGACCACCCAGCAGATTGCCCAGCGCTGGCAAGCCGTTATGCCTGAGCTGGAAAAAGATCCGCCGGTCAAGGAGTCGTTAGAGGAGCTGCGGGCTGAGTTTCGCGCCAATACCCGTTTGGACTTGGAAAAAGATCTGCTGGCTTGGATGGATGGGGAGATGGCCCTGCTGGTGGCACCGGATGCCCAGGCCCATCCCCTGTTGCAGGGCATGGGAGCAGCCTTGGTGATCGAGACCAGCCAAAAAGACAAGGCCAACGCGGCCCTGACTCAGTTGGATCGGCTGGCCCAAGAATCGGGAGTAGGGGTAACGGAGGCGGGTGGACAGGTGACGTGGGCGGATCCCTTGTTTAACCGCCCGCTTTTGACCCGCGCCTGGGAAGGCAACTATTTGATCGTGACCAGCAGCACGGCGGCGCTGCAAACCCTCGCCCAACGCCAGGGCAATTTGCTTCCCCAAACCGAGCCGCTGAAAACCCTCTACGATCAGTTGCCCAAGCCCAACTACGGCTACTTTTTGCTGAATTGGCAAGGGATCCGAACAGTGCTGGAGGCCACACTACCGGGTGGTTTGGCAGGCTTGGAGCCGGAGGCCCGTGAGCTGCTGACCCGCATCGATGGGCTGGGGATTACCAGCTACCCTGCCGGGGATCACGCCTTTGGGGTGGAGCTGCTGGTCACCGTGCCGCCCAAGCCACAGCCGTAAGCTCTTTCCCCCCTCTCCCTTGGGGAGAGGGGCTGGGGGTGAGAGCTACAGCCGAATCAAGCCATAGGTGAGAGCATAGCGCACCAGCTCGGTGCGGCTGTTGGTGCCTGTCTTGTTCAGCAGGCGGGTGACGTATTTTTCCACGTTGCGCACGCTGGTTTGCAGCTGCTTGGCAATCTCCTTGTTCATCAGCCCTTCTGCCACCTTCTCCAACACCTGTTGTTCCCGCGGCGTCAGCTCTACCTTGATGGGTGGGGGCAGGGGGGTGGGGGCAGAGGTCTGGGCAGGCGTGGCTGTGGCAAGGGTGCGCTCCGACAGCAGGGCGCGAATCGAGGCCAGCTCGCGGGCCACCACCTCCGAAGGGCTGGCAGCGCGGGATCGCTCAATGAGATTGGAGACGATGGCCACCAGCTCCTCCGGATCGAAGGGCTTGGGCAAATAGGCATCGACACCGGCCCGGTAACCCTGGATGCGGTCGGCGGTCATCCCCTTGGCGGTGAGGAACACCACCGGCAGATGGCTGTAGGGCTCGAGTTTTCGCAGTTGGGCCAAAAATTGATAGCCATCCATGCCCGGCATCATGATGTCGGAGATGATCAACTGAGGCTGGGCCGTGCTGAGCAGTTGCAGAGCCTGCTGGGCGTTGGCCGCCGGGATCACCTCAAAGCCGCTGTCCTCGAGGTAGGCTTGCACCGCTTCCCGTAAGCCGGGTTCATCATCTACTAGCAGAATGCGGGCTGCTGGACTGGCAGCAGGGGGTTCGGGTTTGGCTGGGGGAGAAGAGGCCATCTGCAGCTCCTGGGTAGCGTTCAAGCGTTTGGCGGCACCTGCCATCCCATATCTCTACAATCTTCCTACTAACCTGTGGGCAATCTCAGGCGAAAACAGGAGCCTTGGGGGGAGCTTTCCACCTGGAGATCTCCGCCCATCCGGGTGGCCAGGTCGCGGCTAATGGCCAACCCCAGCCCCTGCCCTGGCTTAGAAAGATCTGCCCGAAAAAAGGGGTCGAAGATCCGCTCCAGATTCTCAGGATGAATACCAGGGCCATTGTCACAGACGGCAACGAACACTTCCCGTTGCGAAGCAGTTGAGGGATCTTCACCCAACTCCACCCTCAGCCGGATCTCACCCGGGGGCGGGGTGTACTTGCAGGCGTTGTCGATCAGGTTATCAAGCACCTGGCGCAGGGCGCGCGGATCGGCTTGTACAGGGGGTAGGGAAGGGGGCAGGACGGCTTGAAAGTGGTGTCCCTGCGTTTCGGCCAAGGCTTGATAAATGGGGATCCACTCCCGCAGCAGGTCGGCCAAGGAGAGGGGCTGAAGCTGGAGGGGGGCCGGGATCCCGTCCAAACGCTCGAACTCCGCCAGCAGCTCCTGCAAATGCTTGCACTCCTGTTCAATGCTGAGGCCAATCCAGTGGTTGCGATCCTCTGGGGGCAAGCGTTTTTGTAATAACTTGGCCAGCGTGCTTAGGGCGGTGAGAGGATTGCGCATTTCGTGAAGCAAAGTGGAAAGCTGCTGGGCAGAGAGAGTGACCCCCTTGACCTTGGGTTCTCCGGCTCCGCAGACGGGTTCAGGCTCTGGGTGGTGTTCAGCAACTTTTCTGGCTCTCGGCATGGATCCAATCCCTAGACTCTCCCGGCGCTGGCAGATCGATCCTAGCCCCATCTTCCCTGGGTTCCGCCACATCAGCGTTGAGACGGTATCGGGATCCCAACCGGGTGGCTTATAGCTGGCGGGGCAGGTAGATGTTGAGAATTTCCCCCCGACGGGCGCGGTGGCGCACGGTGAGGTAGCCCCCCAAGGCGCGGAACAGAGTTTGGGTGACGGGAAGGCTGAGGCTCACTGCACCGGTATCCGGCTGCACGACCAACAACTGCCCAATCGCCTGAGGGGATTTGGGCTCTGAGGCAACAGTGGCGTCGCTGCCCTCAGGTGTGTTGACCTGAAACTGAAGTTTGACCAGCTCCCCTGCGCTGACCAACTGGGCGCGAATGTGGCTGCCAGCCGGCGTGCTGCGGGCAATGCGGTCGACCATGCCAAACAGCACCGCTTCCAGCGCCTTGGGATCGCTGACCACATCCGGCAGCTCATCGGGAATCTCCAACTCCAGTTGGGATCCCCGCCGTTCCACCTGCTCCTGCCAGCGAGGCAGGTTTTGCCGCACCAAGTCCACCAGCGCAATGGGCTCTAGCTGAAGCCGACGCCCCTCCTGTGGGGTAGCAGCGGGCATCACCGTTTCTGTAGCCTGGAAAAACAGCCCGAAGCGGTTGATTTGCTCGGTACATTCGCGTTCAATTTTCTCCACGTATTCCCGTACCCGCGACGGCAGATCGTGCCGCTTCAGGATGAGACTAACCAAGGTGCGGATGGTGCTGAGGGGCGTCTGGATCTCGTGGATGAGAGCCCGCAACAGTTCTGCCTCCGAAAGGCTGTTCTGTTGGCCTTGACCGGCAGGCTGGCCATGGGAAGGAGGAGACCGCCGCTTCTGCCAATCTTCTGGCCGGGTTGTGGGCGCAGGGGAGTTCTCGGCTCTGGCGGGGGGTAAGCGAGCGGGCGGGGATCCCGACTCGGCCAAGTTTCCCAGCAGAAGAAGGCTGCTGAAGCGGGCCAGCACCCGCACATGGGGCTCCATCAGGGGATGGTGCTTCATCAACTGCTGCCAGAAGGGCAAGCGATCCGGCCTACCCTGTTGAACCCGCTGCTCCAGGATCTGCCAAGCCCGATGCACCACCTCCGGCTCAAAAGACACCATCATCCCCCTCTGCCGCGTGTGGGGGTGATGCCCTTGGGCGGCCACCGCCGAAAAAACAGGGGTGAGCACCAGCAAAAAAGGCTCCTCCACCAGGGGATCCTGCGGCAGGAGAGGGATCACCGTCTGGCCAGGGGTCAGAATCGACTCGGGGGACAAGTCGGGGGTAAACAGCCAGGGATCTTCACGGGCCAGCTCCCGCAGCTTCAGGTTTGGCTCTGGAGCGTCAATGGGCGACGGCAGTTGAGGCAGCGGCTCCCGAACCACCCAGGGGGGCCACCAAGACACCGGCCCACCGATCACCACCCCAAACTGTCCAACTTCTTGCCATAGCTGGAGCAGGGCTGCCACCGTCTGCTGCCAGGAGCGCTCTCCTGCCCCCGGCAACCATTCCGGCAAGGGCAGATCGGCCCACAAAGCTTCCATCAAGGACAGAAATCGGCGGCTGTTCACGGATCTCTTTGACCCATCCTTCCCTTGTAGGGTAGCGGTTGTGGCCCCTCTGGGGCAGGGGAAAACCTCACCTTTTCCGGGGCGGATCCCCGTCTTAGCCAGTGATAAGAATCCTCGTCTTGTGAGGCGGCGAGCCGGTCAAATCAGCCTATCCGTCCATCCGGCAGGGTTGCCCCGCGCAAATTGGCCCCGCTGAGGTTGGCTGTGCTCAGATCGGCTCGGGTTAGGATCGCGCTGCCGAGATCGGCATTTTCCAGATTGGTGCGGCCCAAATAGGCGTCCACCAGGTTGGCATACCGCAAATCGGCCCCGGCCAGATTGGCCCGACTGAGATCCGTCCGCGCCAGTTTGGCCGAGCACAAAGAACTCGCGGAAAGATCGGCCCCGGCCAGATCCGCCTCGCTTAAGTTGGCCTCTGTCAAATTCACCTGGCGAAGTATCGCCTCCTTCAAGTTGGCCCGCGCCATCTGCGCCCCTTGCAGGTCTGCCCCCAAAAAAGAAACCCCCCTCAGGTCGGTCTCGCTCAGGATGGCCCCTTGCAAACGGGCTTGCTGCAGATTGGCCCCTTGCAAGTTGGCTTTGATCAGACTGGCCTCTTTCAGGTTGGCCCCGCTCAGGTCGGCCCGCGTCAAATCCGCTCCCGACAGGTTGGCTCCGCTGAGATCGGCGCGGCTGAGGTTGGCGTTGCGCAGTACCGCTCCCCGGCGGCTATCGAAACGGAGATTGGCCCCCCGCAGGCAAGCCCCTCCCAAGTTGGCACTGGTGAGGTTGGCCCAACGCAAATCCGCATCCAGCAGGTTGGCATCGATCAACAGAGCCAGCGTCAGGTTGGCCCCATGCAAATCTGCTCCTTGTAGGGTGGCGCCGTGCAACTGGGCATCCCTGAGATCCGCCTCGCTCAAGTCCGCCTGGCTGAGGTTGGCCCCACCAAGGTTAGCCCCGACGAGGTTGGCCTTCTGCAGCTTGGCCCGCCCCAAGAAGGCGAAGATCAAGTTGGCACTGTGCAGGTCTGCTTGGGAGAGATCCACCCCGATCAAATCGGCCCGGCTCAGGTCAAGGGCGGCCAGGTTCTCGCCGGCAAAGTTGGTTCGTCCTGCCCGGTAAAGCCGGAGCAGATCCTTGGCGTCCATAGATGGAGGGGGGAGAGCTCAGAGAAGCGAGAGGGGATCCAAACTAGCGGCCATTCTAGAAGAAAATCAAGGCGTTTCCCCAACACTCGGCGCGGCTGATCGTGAGTGTTGAACGGGATCCCCGAACAGCGGGCTTGGCTCTCAAACCAGTCCGAACAGACGGCGCTCTGCCTCCTCCATGCGATCCAAGAAAGCAGCAAATTTGGTGGAGATCTCCTCCACTTCGTGCAAAAAAGTGCGCAACGTCTGGTACTTGAGAACCAAGGCTTCCTCTAGAGTGCAGGTTTGGAACTGCTCATCCAACGCCTTGCCCAACTCGCTCAGGGCCTGTTCGATAGCAGTTTTGACAGAGCCGACGCTGCGCCGCACCAAACGCATCACCTCCTGCTCCAACTGCGGCTTTTGCTGGGCCAGCTCGCTGCTGGCCAACACCTGTCTTAGGGAAGCATAGGGATCCGCAAGGTTGGTGGGCACCTCAGTGATCGCCTCCGGCAAAGCGTATTCCCCACTGCTGACGTGAGGGGGCTGCACCAGGCGCCACTCCGATTGTTCTAGCTTTTTCAAGATCCCCATGAACATCGCAGCGGATCCCTCGACATCCCTCAAGAAGCCGCGCAGCACCTGGTGTTTGAGGGTCAGATATTGGACGGGATCCTCATCCTGCAGACCTTCGTCCAGGGCGTTGCCCAACTCGCTTAGGGTGTTCTCGATGGCAACCATCAGGGATCCGGCGCTGCGATGGAGCAGTTGGCGGCAGGACTCTGGGATCTCCTGTCGCAGGTCAGAAGAGGGGCCGGGTGGTGTTGCCGGGGTCGCAAAAGCCGAAAGCTCTGCAGGCTCTTCCTCATCCTCTGGGATCCCAGCGTCAATCCAAGTCATGGGGCTGGCCAGGGACTCTGCCTCGCCCGCGCGAGCGGCATCTTCGGTATTCAGCCAATCCAGATTGGCGGAGAGAGGCTCAGCAGCCAATCCTCCGCCGGGGAGGGTCGCTGGGGGCACGTCAACGTAAAGAGGCTTCAGCATCTGCAGCACAGCATTGGCGGCTTGGCCATCCTGATCCGGCTCCTGCAACTGCTGCACCGCCTCCTTCAGCCGGGTTTCCAGTTCTTGGGGGGAGTGGCAGGCATCGTAAAGGGCTCTGAGCAGTTCGTCCAGGCTGTGGCGTCGCAGGGCGGCCAACCCTTGCAGGGTGGGCTCTATTTTGTGGTACAAAGCCGTGAACAGAACCAGCTTGGCCCGCAAAGGACTGGTTTGCCGCATCACCCCTGCCCGCAACTCGAAGGGATCATAGTCTTGCTTTTGCAGTTGCAGACCGCCATATTCCAAGGACAAAACAGGCGAGGGCGTAGCCCAAACTGAGGGATCCGCTTGAGGCTGTTGATACAGAGGCTGTAGCTTGTTCAGCAGCATCTTGGCGACGCGGGCATACTCGGCTTTTTTGTTGATGCGGCTGATGGCCTCTCGAAAGCGTTGGCCCAAAGCATCAAGGGTAGCGTGCTCACGGCAAAGCTGCTCCAGCAGGGCTTTCAGATCTATCTGGCTCAACTTGCTGACATCGCCTTCCCATGTGCTGGTGCAGGCAAAGTAAACCAGCTTTTTCACTCGGTCTGCGTACCCGCCCTGCTGCACTTCTTGCACAACAAGGCCAAAGGGATCCGAGACTACCATAGGGAGCTGCCAAGCAGGAGTAGGTGAATTTAAGAGGAACTTTGCGGTTTTTGAACAGGGACGGGTACCTTGCTGGGCAGAATAGCATATCCTTCCCAGGCAGAACCCACCTGATGTTTGCCCAGGGATCCCCCAGCCATCAAGTGGGATTTGGCGGATTTTGCGCCTTTCTTGATCCGGATTGAAGAGTAAGTGGGCTCGCCTTCACCCAAAAGATAGGTCTGTGTTGGCTGCAGTCGGTGTTGCCGGAAAAAGGCAGAGAGGTTGGAAGATCAGCAGCCTATTTTCTGCAGGGCTTTTTCCACCTGCACCACATGGCGGTTCAGTCCCAAGTTTTTCGCCGGGATCCCCAGGGCCAGGCCCACCAATTGTGGCAAATGCAGGATCGGGATCCCCAGCTTGCGCCCGATCACCTCTTCCACCTCCGGCTGCCGAGAGTCCAAGTTGAGGTGACATAGAGGACAGGGGGTAACCAAACAATCGGCTCCCGCCTCTATGGCCTCCAGAAGATGCCGGCCTGCCATCGAGAAAGACTGCTGCGGGGCGTAGCTGGAAATGGGCCAACCGCAACACTGGGTGCGCCCGCGATACCAAACGGGGGTGGCCCCCAAACGCTCGAAGAGATCCTCCATCAAATGGGGATCCCGCGCCACATCGAAGCGGGAGATGTCGTAGGCCCGCAACAGATAACACCCGTAGAAGGCAGCGCAGCGCAGCCCCAAGAGGGGCCGCTTGACCTGTTGGGCCAATCGCTCCAGGCCGTAGTCATGAACCAGCACCCACAGCAAATGGCGCACATCGCCTGTGCCCTGGTAACGGCTCTCACAGCCCCCTTTCTGGCACAGGGCTTGCACCTGGTGAAAGTACTCTGGATTCGCGGTTTTCGCAGCTTTTAACTTTTCATTCACGCGGCCCAACACCCCCTGACAGGTGCTGCAGTGGGTGAGCATCGGCAACCCCAGCGCCTCGGCCAAAGCCAGGTTGCGGGCATTTACCGTATCTTCCAGCAGCTCCGATTCTTCTTTGAAGGTGCCAGAACCACAGCAAGAAGCAGCCTCCAGCTCCACCAGTTCAATGCCCAGATGCCGCGCAATCTGGTCGGTGGAGTCGTACAGCTCACGACAGGCCCCTTGGGCCACACAGCCGGGGTAGTAGGCGTAGCGCAAAGGTGAAGGAACAACAGCGCCGACATTCTCCCTGCCCTAAATGGCAAGGATTCTTTCCCAGGTTGCAGGATGACTCCTACTTCCTGGGCTACACCACCTTTGCAAGTGGTGAGGGATGCTATGACCCCAACTACTGGGATGAACTCCCAGATACTTTCCCTGTTGACACTGCGCCATATTCAAGTTGGCGGAGTTCATTCAACACCATAGCACAAAGCCGACCTGGTTGCGTCAGCGGGCCGTAGGCCTTAGGGCGGGGCTGGCAACCCAGTTTTCTTGGTCAGCAGTGCAGTTTTTGACAGGGTGCCGTAGGCATAACGCTTTAGACAGCAGGGCTAGGCGCTGGCCGCCTTCTTCGGAGTGGGCTGGAGCTTCACCCCGTTGGGAATGCAGATTAAGTTTTGATCCAGCACCTGCACAAACCCTTTCGAGCGCAGGGATCCCAGAAGGCGAGTCACCGTCACGCGGGTGGCCCCAATGGCATCCCCAATCTGGGCATGGGTAAGGGGCCAGGGGAGATACATCCCTTGTTCACAGGGCTGCCCATACTCCTCGATCAACAGGCTCAAGAAGCCCTTGAGGCGATCGATGGCGCGCCGTTGGCCCAGATTTCCCAACCATAGCAGCTTCCGTTGCAGTTGCTGGCGGAAGTTTTCCTGAATCTTCTGGTGCAGATAGGGCCACTGCTCCAGATCCTGCCAGTAAAACCACATCACCGTGGTGCGATCGGCGTGGGTGCAGGCTTTCAACTCAAAGCGCTCTGGGTTGCTCAGCTCAAAAGGAAATCCAGCCGTGATGAACCCAACAAAGACCTCCCGCCGCTCTGGAGTTTGGCTGACCAGGCGCACCACTCCCTCTTGGGTGATGTACACCAATCCCGGACGAGTGGGAATGCGCACGTCTTTGGGAAAGGTGCGACAGCGGTAGTGCTCCTCGGCCCACTGGCAAAGCTCACGCCATTCCTGAGCCTCTGTTGCCGATGTGATGGAAACAAGTGACATGAGATCAACTTCCTGTCGCTCGAGCGACCTGATGGGTTTTACAGACTTTCCAGCTTTACCCGGCTGTAGGCTATGCAACGCTTCCGCGTTCACGCCGGCGGTGCGGAGCACCTACACGTCAACGGGACGGAGTCTTAGGAAGATGGGGATGGAGAAACAGCAAGATACACACAAGATACACACAAGATACACACAAGAAGGCAAATACAAAGAGGAAGGAAACCGCAGGGTTTACTTTACCTTAGCTTCATAATGGCACTTGACCTCATAGGGTGACATTGTGTTCCTACTGATATTGTTCAAAAGGCTACGTCCAATAATAACCCCAAGAAGCCGTAAATTTTCAGATTCTGCCGCTGAACTCGGCTACCTGAGGGATCAGCGCAGATCATTGGGTCAGACTGGTGTATGTCTAAGGGCGGGTGTGGGGTGGCTGCGATGAACATTCTCATCAGCAACGATGATGGCATCCAGGCGGCGGGGGTGCGGTGTTTGGCGGCAGCGCTGGCCCAGCTGGGGGGGCACCAGGTAACGGTGGTCTGTCCGGATCGGGAGCGCTCGGCCACCGGCCACGCCCTGACGTTGCACAAGCCGCTGCGGGTGGATCCGGTGCGGGAGGGATTTCCTCCAGAAGTGCAGGCCTGGGCCTGTTCGGGCACCCCTTCCGACTGTGTCAAGTTAGGTCTGGACGGGCTATTGGATCGTCCTCCCGATTGGGTGATTTCCGGCATCAATCAGGGAGCCAATCTGGGCACGGATGTGCTCTACTCCGGCACCGTCTCGGCGGCAATGGAAGGGCTGCTGGAAGGGATCCCTAGCCTGGCAGTAAGCTTGGCCAGTTTTACCCATCAGGATTTTCAACCAGCGGCCCAGGTGGTGCTGACCCTGCTGGAGAAGCTGAGCCTGAAGCCCCTAGAGAAGCCAATGTTGTTGAACGTCAACGTGCCGCCGCTGGGGCTAGCTGAAATACGCGGCATGGTCTTGGCCCGCCTGGCCTGGCGCAAGTACACAGATCTCTACGAGAAACGGGTGGATCCGCGCGGCAAGGCCTACTACTGGCTAGCTGGAGAGGTGGTGGAAGAGGAGGTGGATCCCTGTTCGGACGTGCGGGCGGTTGCCGAGGGCTATGTGTCGATTACGCCCCTGCAGCCGGATCTAACGGCCTACGCGGCCTTCGATAGCCTACAGCGCTGGGGCCTCTCAGCCTTTGGCTCATGAATTTTAAGCCGGTGAGCTGGGGTCAGCGCCGAACAATGTCATCCCCTCCAAATTTTGGGTCGAACTCGGCGGGAAAGCGGGTGTTGGCACTGTAGATTGCCCCTTCCAGAAAAGCGCTCTTTAGGTTGTCCATCGACAGATTGGCCCCTCGCAAATCCGCCCCCGTTAGATCCGCCCCACTTAGGTCGGCGCCACGCAAATTGGCCCCACTCAGGTTGGCCTCGCCCATCATAGAGGAGACTGCGTAGAAACTGATACATTTACGCTGAACACTGCTGAACATCACTGTTCAACTATGCAGCGATAGCATTCTGTTTGTTTCCATTCGCGTTAGCGGGACGGAGTCCAAACAGAATGGCGGTATCCCGCAAAGCTTTGAGTAGAATACCCAAAGCGCAGTTTCCGTGTCGTCTTACTACCAATTTTCTGCTTTGCTTTGGCTACCATGTCGGCAGACTCGAAAGTAAACAGAAAGATCAACTGGTAGTAATCCGTACTGAACATATTATACATTATTTTCAGTATAGTTGAGCTTATTATTGACTAGAGTCATGCTCCCGTCAGCGCCAGCAATCGTTTCGCCACCCCTTCGGCAACCGGCATGACCGACAGTCGCGTGCCCCGTCGTACTACTTCCAGCTCCTCTGGGGTGAAGGTGTCTCGCAATTCAGCCAAAGGGATCAATCGCCCAAAGGCTGAGACAAACCGCACTCGCACCGTATGCCAGCGGGGATCCTCGCGGGTAGATTTGGGATCATAGTAGGGGCTGGCAGGGTCGAATTGGCTGGGATCCACCACCTGGGTTTCTAGGATTGCCATCAGGCCAGCAATACCAGGGGGGTTGGCGTTGGAGTGGTAGAAAAAGGCGCGATCCCCAGGCTGCATTGCCTTCAGATAGTTGCGGGCTTGGTAGTTGCGCACGCCATCCCAAAGGGTTTGGCCCTCCCGCTGCAAATCCCAGATGCTATAGATGCTGGGCTCAGATTTCATCAGCCAATAGTTCATGGGGCACTAGGCTCTGGGAGCAGATAAGGGGGAACAACGGGCAACAAACTCGACAAAGTTGCGCAGCATCTTCAAGCCGTAGGGGCCGGACTTTTCTGGGTGAAACTGGGTAGCAAACAAAGCGCCGCGGGCAATGGCGGCTACACAGGTTTGGCTCCCGTGTTGGGTCGTGGCAGCCACCCAGGCTGGATCGCTGGGCACACCGTGATAGGAATGGACAAAATAGGCCCAGGTTTGATCGGGGATCCCTGCCCAGAGGGGAGAGTGGGCTTGGGTGAGTTGCAGTTGATTCCAGCCCATGTGAGGGATGCGCAGGCCCGCCTCTGGCCGAAAGCGCTGCACCCGTCCGGGCACGATGCCCAGCCCCGGTTCCACCCCCTCTTCGCTGCTCTCAAACAAAACCTGCAGACCAATGCAAATGCCCAAGAAGGGCTGCTGCCGCTGCACCGCCTCCCGGATGGGATCCACAAAGCCTCGCTCTCGCAACTGCTGCATGGCCGGATCAAAAGCCCCATCTCCCGGCAGGATGATCCCGTCGAAACGCTCCAGCCCGACCGGCTCTGTTACCAGATGCACCTCTGCCCCGGCACGCTCCAAGCCTTTGCAAGCCGAATGCAAGTTTCCGGCATCATAGTCGATTACCGCCAGGCGCACAGCTCCCATGGGATCCCTCCTCGTGAGGAGTTTCGGAGTCTATCAGTATAGTGGTTCTATCCCGTTTGAGCTGACCCATGGCTGTGGCAACGGCTTTGCACAATCCCACTCCGACCGATACTGCTCTGCAATGCTGCCGCGACCAGGTTGATTGGCCTGAAGCAGCTTACCTGCACATCCCTTTTTGTCGGCAGCGCTGCCACTACTGTGATTTTGCCACGGGCTTGGGCACCCGAGAGTTGATAGAAACTTACGTGCAAATGCTCTGCCGAGAGATCGGCAGCTCCTACCGCTACCGCCATCTGGCCGGGGATCCCAGACCGTTGACCAGCCTTTTTTTCGGGGGTGGCACCCCTTCTCTGCTGACGGTGGAGCAACTGGGGCGGATCTTGACTCAATTGAGGGAGAGGATCCCGTTTCATCCTGACTGTGAGATTTCCCTAGAGGCCAATCCCGGCACCCTGACCCGAGATCAGTTGGCGGGCTATCGGGCATTGGGGGTTAACCGCATCAGCTTGGGGGTACAAGCGTTTCAACCGGAGCTGCTGGCCGCTTGTGGCTGCCTGCATGGGGTAGAAGAAGTTTACGAGGCTGTATCTGATCTCAAAGCGGTGGGCCTTGATAATTTCAATCTGGATTTGATCTTTGGGCTGCCTTACCAAACCTTGGAGCATTGGCACAACTCTTTGCAAGCTCTCATTGAAATTAACCCTCCCCACGTCTCCATCTATGATCTGACGATTGAGCCGGGAACCCGATTTGGCCGGATGTACCGACCGGGAGATGCGCCTTTGCCCACCGAGGAAACCACGGTTGAAATGTACGTGATGGCGCGGGAGCTGCTCACCGAAGCGGGCTACATCCACTACGAAATCTCCAATTTTGCCCGCCCCGGCTACGCCTGTCGCCACAACCGAGTGTACTGGGAAAATCGCCCTTACTTTGGCTTTGGTATGGGATCCGTTGGCTACGAGGGTGGACGGCGCATTCAGCAACCCAAAACCCTTTACCACTACTTTGAGCAGGTGAAAGCTGGAGTCTACCCCCTCCCTCCTGAAGCATCTCCAGAGGAAGTTTGGATGGATACTTTGATGTTGGGGCTGCGTTTACAGGAAGGTCTGGATTTGGGCCATTTGCAAGAGCGTTTTGGCCGGGCAAAGGTCGAGCAAGCTTTGGAGAAGCTGGATCCCTATTTCGAGAAGGGCTGGGCCAGTTGCGAGGCGGGTCGGCTGCGGCTGATCCCACCCAATGGCTGGCTATTTTCCAATGAGATTCTCAAGGACTTACTGGCTTGATTCCGACGGTTACTTTCACAAGATTTCTCACCAGAGCCCCCTATCCCAATTGGCCGAAAACTCAAGTTTTGAGGAGCGTAGGCCATCACCATTTCCAGCAGCCATTAAACCCAACATTTCACAGATCACAGATCCTGAGATCTCTAATCTTGCAAGAGGGATTGAGGGGAAAGATACGGAAGCCCAGAGGATCCCTATCGATAGTTGACAAATTGCAGCGCCACCGGGTAGTCCTGCTGCCTAAGCATTTGAATGACCGCCTGTAGCTCGTCTTTATCCTTGCCGGAAACGCGCACCAGATCCCCTTGAATGGCAGGCTGCACTTTCTTAAAGTTGTCGCGGATTTGCTTGGCAATCTGTTTGGCCAGTGTGGCATCAATGCCCTTTTTCAGGTGAACCACCTGGCGCACTCGGTTGCCGCCGGCGCTCTCTGGGGGTTGGAAGTCGAAGATCTTTAGGGATAGACCCCGCTTGGCCGCTTTGGTAAGAAGCAGATCCCGAATGGAGTTGAGGGCCATGTCGTTGGCGGTGGTGATGGTCAGGGATCCCTCCTCCAGCTCAATTTCCGTCTGAGTATCCTTGAGGTCGTAGCGCTGTTTGATCTCCCGTCGGGCTTGATCTACAGCGTTCACCAGTTCCTGCCGATCGAAATCGCTGACGATGTCAAATGAGTAGGTAGAGGCCATACACCCTATCCTCGCTATTGTTCAGTATCTTAAGCCCTCAGCCAAGCAGGGATCCCTAACTCTCAGAGAAGCTACAACAGGTAGAAGGATCCCAGTCCAGATTTACGGAGAAGCAGGATGGCCGATGTTGTTTTAATTACAGGCGCTTCTGAAGGCATCGGCAGAGCTACTGCCTTTACCTTTGCTCGTGGGGGTTACCGATTGGCGCTGGCTGCCCGCACTGCCGAAACCCTGAAGCAAACGGCCATCGACCTAGAGCAAAGCCTCAACGCCGAGGTCTTGGCCGTTCCCACCGATGTCACGCAGCCAGAACAGGTGCAAAACCTGGTGGAGAGAACCCTAGAACGCTATGGCCGCATCGACTGCCTGATCAACAACGCCGGCATCTGCATGAGTGGCCCTTTTTTGCAAACTACCCTGGAACACTGGCAGGCTTTGATGGCGGTCAACTTTTGGGGCTACCTCCACACCATCCGAGCCGTGCTCCCCGACATGTTGAAGCGCAAAAAAGGCCAGATCATCAACGTGGGATCCATTGGCGGCAAAATGCCCCTGCCCCAGATGAGCGCCTATTGTGCCAGCAAGTACGCGGTCAGTGGGCTGACAGAAGCGCTGCGTCTGGAACTGCAACCCCAAGGGATCCAGGTGATCGGCGTCCATCCGGGCATCGTCAGCAGCAATTTCCTCAAGCGAGCCATTTTTCTGGATGAGGTGGGGCCAGCGTCCTCTCCCGATGGCCACTCCCAAACCTCAGGTGGCAAAGCCCGCGAGCAAATGCAACAGGCGCTGGAGAGTTTTTGGGTCAGCCAGCCGGAAGAAGTTGCCGAAGCCATTTGGGATGCCGCTCGCCAGTCCAAGTCAGAGGTGGTGGTGGGCATGGCCCAATGGGCGGTAGGAGCTTACACCCTCTTCCCCGGATGGGTCGGCTCATTGCTCCAGAATGTTCCTCGCTAGCCCACTGGATCGGTCGAGAGTTCTGGGGCGCTGGATGAGCGATTCTGCAGACCCAGCGATAGCAGGAAGAAGGCTAAACTTCGGTATAGTTTGAGGTACGGTTAAACACTGGTATTGACAGCGGAAGTATGGTTGAATCTGTGCCTTCTCCTTCCGGTACCCACCAGCACATCTTGATCGTGGAAGACCGAGATGGCCGCCGTACCCAGGTGCTGGGATCCGCCAAATACTTCATCGGTCGGGACTTGGCGAACGACATCTGTCTCAACTCTCAGTATGCCTCCCGCTACCACGCCATGCTGCTGCGGATTCCCGCCGAGCGAGAGGGAGAATATTGCTACCGCATTTTGGATGGGGATCTGGAAGGTCGCCCCAGCACCAATGGCTTGTTGATCAACGGCCAGAAATTGACCACCCACCAGCTCAAGTCGGGGGATGTGATCACCTTTGGCCCCGATGCCAAAGCCACCTACAAAATTGTTAAGGCTCCCTAGGCCCAGATCTCTGCAGAGCGTGCAATCGCCCCCCAATCAACAGCAGCAAAGCCAGCACCAAGGCCATCTCCGACAGCAAGGTCGCTAGGGCCGCCCCCTGCCAACCCCACCTTGGGATCCAAACCGCATTCAAAAGCCCATTCAGCCCCAGAGCCATCAGTTGCAGACGGCTGCGGGGCTTTTGCAACCCTGCTCCAGTGAGCAGGTGAGATAGCAAAAGGTGGATCCCTTCCAGCAAAATGACCGGGCTGAGCCAGCGCAGGATAAGGGCCGTTTCCCGGTAAGCCGATCCCAGCACCCAAGGGATTCCGTAGGATCCCAGCGCCAGCCCCAGAGCAGCCAAACTGCCGTAGCCCACCACCCAAGGGAAAAGCTGCCAGGCGTAGCGCCAGCCTTGCGGAAGGCCCTTCTGCCCTTGGCGGCACAGCTCGGCAAAATGGCTGGTGAGCAGGGCGATCATCGGCGTTTGCGAGAAGTTGATCACCCGATAGGCAGCGCTGTAAAGACCCCCCGCCGCTGCTGAGGCCAAACGGGGCAAGAGCAGCTTATCCAAATCGGTGAAGGTTTTCACCGCGGCCAGCCCCACCGCAAAGTCCCAGCCCGCTGTCAGCCGTTCCCGCAGATCTCGCCAGCTCAGGGCCAAGGGGGGAGAAGGCTCGCTCCACCGTCCCATCCCCCTCGCGATCAGCAGCAGCACGACCAACACCATCAGGCCGTACAGAACAGCCCATTGCACCAGGGATCCCCAGCCTAAGGCCACCGCCAACAACACTGCCCCCAATCGCCCCAGCGCCATGCCCGTGTCGATGAGGGCTACCCCAGCAGCCTGCTCTCTCCCGATCAGGATCCCCCTGTACACCTCTGGCACCGCGATGAACAGCAGATCGCTCAAAAGCAATACCCCCACCACCGCTGCTGGCGTCCCGGCCAGCCAAACGCTCAAGAGGGGCCACAACACCAGCGCCATCCACCCACAGCCCAATCCCGCCAGCCATAAGCTGGGGCCAACCCCCTGGGTGCAAGTCAGGGATCCCTGCCGGCTGAGGCGCTGGATCAGCAGTTCCGATTGGCCCAAATAGCCAAACGGGGCGGCCAGGTTGCTGCAGGCCAAGATGGCGGAGAAAACCCCGAAGGCTTCCGGCCCCAACAGCCGCGCCAAGAGGATGAAATAGGCCCCAGACAACCCCAGGCGCAGGCCATTGCCCACCATCAGCCAGGCAGCCTGGCGTAGCCGCTGTTGTTCTGCTCTATCCACGCTGCCACTCCTGGACGAGGCTTGCCAGAGCCAGGGATACTGGATGGATGCTGAGAGGGCCCGCCCAAGAGCGGGCATCTCCTCTTGATTTTGGGTGTATGGGTTGCAATTCTTCTGGCAAGTTCATGGCCAAACTCTACCCTGTCAGCGACGCCACGCGAAGCCCCAACACCTTGACCGGACGGGATCCAAAAGCCCTGTTCTCCCCCCATTCCAGGCCGCCTGCCCCTCGCCGGGTGCTTCCCCCACCCCCGCCGGACGGCGGTAGTCCTCGTTGGCTGGGATCCGCATCGGCCAAAACGGTGGGGCAGGGCTATCGGGCCGTTGTCTTGCTCTTGCTGACCAGTCTGCTGCTGTTTGGAGGGCTGGGATCCCGTCTGGCCTACCTGCAGCTAGCGCGCACCCAGTATTACCGCCAGCTGGCCGATACCAACCGCATTCGCCTGTTGCCCCAGCCGCCAGAACGCGGACGCATTGTGGATCGCAACGGCGTATTGCTGGCGGGCAGCCAATTGTCCCACTCGGTCTTCCTCTGGCCTCTGGTGCAGTCGCGGCAGCGCTGGCAGGAGATGATCCCCAAGTTGGCAGACTACTTGAACATCGCCCCTGAGGAGATCGCCCAAAAGCTAGAACAGGCCGGATATCGTTCCCCGTTTCCCGTGCGCATCCTGCGCAACGCCAGCCCCCAGGTGGTCATTCAACTGGAGGAGATGAGCCGCGAGCTGCCGGGGGTGATGGTGGAGGCGGAGACGGTGCGGTTTTATCCCCATGGCGACTTGGCTGCTCACCTGCTGGGCTACACCGGCGAGATCTCGCAGGAACAACTGCGGGCGGATCCCAGCTATCGCCTGGGGGATATTGTCGGCCTGATGGGAGTGGAGGAATTGTTTGAGAGCCATCTGCGCGGCCAATGGGGAGGGCGACAGGTGGAGGTGGACGCTATGGGGGAAGTGCTGCGGGTGCTGGGAGAACAAGCGCCCCAACCGGGCAACACCCTGCAGCTCACTTTGGATGTGCGCCTGCAGCAGGCGGCAGAGCGGGCGCTGGGCCAACGCAAAGGAGCGGTGATCGCCATGGATCCCCGCGATGGGTCGATCCTGGCCATGGCTAGCTACCCCACCTTTGATCCCAACCTCTTTTCCAGCCGCATCACCCAAGCCCAGTGGGAGAGCCTGCAGCAGCAGGATTTTCCCTTCCTCAACCGCGGGATGCGGCCCTATCCCCCCGCCAGCACCTACAAAATCATCACCACCGCTGCCGGGATCGAGTCGGGTGCCTTTCCCCCCAACACCGTGCTGCAGACTGGCCCCTACATCCAGGTGGGGGGGTGGCGCTTCTGGGACTGGAACCGCGCCGGCTTCGGACGGCTGAACTACCGGCAGGCGATGGCCTACAGCAGCGACACCTTTTTCTACCAAATTGCTCTCGGCACCAAGGCTGCCCCCTTGCAAGAATGGTCGCGCCGCTTTGGGTTGGGGCAACTGACCGGGATCGGCCTCAAAGGGGAAGCCGCGGGTCTGGTGCCGGATGCTGAGTGGAAGCAGCGCCACTGGCGCGAGCCCTGGTATGTGGGCGACACGGTCAACATGTCCATCGGCCAGGGATTTATTACCGCTACGCCGCTGCAAATGGCGGTGGTAACGGCGGCAGTGGCCAATGGGGGCTGGCGGGTGCGCCCCTTGCTCTCGCACCAGGTGATCCCGGAAAGCCCTGTGCCGCTGCGCCAAAAGGTAGGTCTTTCCCCTGCCACCCTGGAGATCCTGCAGCAGGGGCTGCGAGATGTCGTGGTTTACGGCACTGGCGGCAACGCCAACCTGGGGCCAGGATTTCCCCCAACGGCTGGTAAAACCGGCACCGCAGAGGATCCGCCGCGGCGATCCCACGCTTGGTATGTTGGCTATGCTCCCTACGACCGGCCCGAATTGGTGGTCGTGGTCTTTCTGGAAAACAGCGGCGGTGGGGGTGGATCACGGGCCGCTCCCATCTTTCGAGAGGTGATGCGGGCCTACTTCCGACCCGAGTCGTGAGCCCTAGCTTTCTGTCGGATCCGAGCCAACTGGGTATATGCAGTCTCTTGTCTCCCAGAAAATTGCGTTAAGATCCCCTAAAACCCCTTGCCCAGCAGGCTTCTGCCCTAACTTAGCTGTAGAATATGTCAGTGATTTGGAGCTAAACTGCCGCAATCCTGCCATTCGCGCCGGTGGCGCCTTGGCGCATTACAGGGCAAGCCCCGCTCCCACACACCGAGAACTCTCTGGGCCGCGGTCGCTCCGCAACGCCAGAGCGAGTCTGCGATCCGGAGAACGCTCTAACTCTATTGCCTAACTCAGAAGGAGATCAGGATGAACAAGGCAGAACTTGTTGATGCCGTCGCTCATCGCGCCAATGTAACCAAAAAAGAAGCGGAGGCTGTCATTTCGGCAGCACTGGAGATCATCGTCGAAGAGGTCGCATCCCGCGATGAAAACGGTGAACCCAAGGGGAAGGTGACCCTGGTGGGCTTCGGCTCCTTTGAGGCTCGCAAGCGCAAAGAGCGGGAAGGTCGCAACCCGAAAACCAACCAAAAGATGGTGATCCCAGAAAGCATTGTCCCAGCTTTTACGGCGGGCAAGTCGTTCCGCGATGCAGTAGCAGGGGGGAAGTCTTAATTTCGCCGGGTTGGGACTCGGCTGCTGGGTAAGGCGTGGAGCGGCCTCGACACGGTGGCAATCGAGCTTGGGGAGCAGCGATCGCCGGCTGCTCTCCTGATGCAATTCTCGATTTTTCGGCCAGCTTGAACCCGCTGGGCCCGCCGCAGTCGGTCTTGCAAGCTCTGGGTCAGGTGCTGTCCGCAGCAGATCCGGTTGTTGTCAGCCGTTACCCGGATCCCGACTATCGGGAGTTGCGCATCTGTTTAGCCAACCATTGGGCTGTCGATCCCGAGTGGATTTTTGTGGGCAATGGGGCGGCGGAGTTGCTCACCTGGGCGGCCCGGGATGCGCAAGGGCGGGAAGTATGGCTGCCCCAGCCTGCCTTTGGGGAGTATGCACGGGCTCTGCGGGCGGCAGGGGCGACCATCAAGCCACTGCCTTTTTTCCCCGGCCAGGGATCCCCTAGTTTCGCCTTTCTCCAGGAGCCGCTTCCGGCGGCAGGCAAGGGGAGCCGAGTGCTCTGGCTGAACAACCCCCACAACCCGACGGGCCAGCTCATCCCGCAGCAAGACATCCTGCCTCTCCTGCCCCAGTTCAACCAGGTGGTGGTGGACGAGGCTTTTATGGACTTTTTGCCGGGGGAGCCCACCCTGAGCTCAAACTCCAGCTCGTCGGCAATGCCCCGCAGCCAAACTTTGATCCCCTACCTGGCGGCTCATCCCAACACCATCGTCATCCGTTCCCTCACCAAGTTTTTCACCCTGCCCGGCTTGCGCATTGGCTTTGCGGTGGGGCACCCGGATCACTGGCAGCGCTGGCGGCAGTGGCGGGATCCCTGGAGCGTCAACGGATTGGCGGGAGTGGCAGTGGCGGCAGCTTTGGCCGATGAAGACTTTCGCCGGCGCACCTTCGCCTGGCTGCCCGTGGCCCGAGAGCATTTGCTCAGGGGTTTGCAAGCGCTGCCCGGCTGGGATCCCTGGCCTGGTCAAGCCAACTTCGTGTTGGTGCGCTGCCCTGGCTCTGCCGTCCAGATTCAGGAAAAGCTGTTGCGGCAGCACCGGATTCTGGTGCGGGATTGTCTGAGTTTTCCCGAGTTGGGGGATCGCTACCTGCGCATTGGCCTGCGCACCTTGGCGGAGCAGGAGCAGTTGTTATCGGCCTGCCGGGAGATCCTGGAGAATAGCTAAGGATTTTCCTGCGGGAGAGATTCTCATGCCCGAAGCTACCGCCTTTTGGCCGGAATGCGATGCTCCTCTTGTGCGGGGGGTAGCCCACTACAGCGACCTGGAGTTGCTGCGGGCCTTTCAACGGCAGCCGGAGGTGGCGCGCTACTTCATCGGCCTGTTTTGCCGCTACTGCAAGTGGGTGGACGGGATCCTTGCCGAGCATCTGCCGCCAGAGCAATGGGCTGCCTGTCGAGAGCAGGTTTGGTTGCGGCTTTACCCGCGCCTGC
Organism: Thermostichus sp. MS-CIW-36; assembly: GCF_054059035.1. NCBI lineage: Bacteria > Bacillati > Cyanobacteriota > Cyanophyceae > Thermostichales > Thermostichaceae > Thermostichus > Thermostichus sp. MS-CIW-36. Next base: position 3,579 of record NZ_JBSSBR010000025.1, on the reverse strand, counting down.
AGCGCCTAGATGTCCACAGCCTTGTGGGAGAAGGGGATCCTGTGCTGCGACCCTGGCTGGCGGAGCAAACCCGTGAGCTGATTCAATCCCTTGACGGGATCCCCACCCACCCTCAAGCTTCTCACGGCCTCAACTCCACCAGAGGCGGGGCAAAGTCCTCTCTTTCACCGGCACTGGCCTGTTATTTGACCGCCGGTTTGGATACCCTGCCGGGAGATCTGCGCTTCATTCTGCTGCTGCGGGATCGCTTTGGCTGGCCACCGGTTCGCATTGCCGACCAACTCAAGGCTGACGGATACTACCTTGCTCCAGAAGATGTGGATGCCATCGTTGCCTCTGCCCGCCAGATCTTGCTTCAGAACCTGCCGGCAGATGTGCGTGCCCTCTATCTGGAGGCAAAGCCCTAGAAGACTGCCATAGCCTTATGGCATGGTGATTTATGGCAGGGTATAGAGCGCTGGCAATCCTTGTTCCTAAGGTGGTTTCTCCTGTTAAGCTGTTCCCGGCTGTAACAGTAGACTGGCATTGTTTGCTCTCCGACTTTACATCAAGTTGAGTGTGGGCTGTCTATGAGTCCTTCTCCGCTTCCCCCAGACGCAACCCAACCCTTACCTCCGGCACAGCAGTCCCATTCACATCCAGTTCCTCAACCTGCTCTTCAGGAAGCGCTGAGCCACCTGCATTTGGATGTGCTGAAAGAACTGGAGCGATTTCGCCTCTGGCAGCGTTTGCAGCGCATGGACTCTGTCCCGCCGCCGCGAGCAGGTCAGCTTGGGAATACCGGCTCTGTGCAGCGCTCCTCGCCTGTGCTCCTTCAAGAGGTGGTGGAAGACCTGGAAGAGGAAGAGATGCCGCGGCCCTCCGGGGCCTTTTCGCCCCTCTGGGTCTTGCTGCTGTGGGTGCTTTCCTGCGCGGGGATTGGCTTTGGGGTGCGCTGGCTGATCTGGCCGGAAGAACTGTCCCTGCCCCAAAGTGCTGCCAGCAGGGCGGAAGAAGGGATCCCTGCCCAGCTGGATCTGGCCCAGTTGCCCTTGATCCCAGTGGAACCGGTGGAAGGGCAGGTGGGAGAGGAGTTCTATTCCGGTGGCTTGGATCCGGATCGGCTGGCGCTGGGCTTGACGGCCACCCCAGACTGGAAGGACTTGCAGGTGGATCCTCTTCAAGGCGTTCCTAACCTGCTGGACAGCCTGCAGACCGACTTGGCCTTGGCTTCCAAGGAACCCTCTCCCCCCAGCTTGCAAACGGTGGAGCAGTTGGCAGCCAGCCTGGAGCGCCCGTCCCAACCTTCATCGCCTACTTCTGCGGGATCCCAGAACGTGGTGCCCCTAAGCGACAACAGCGTAGACTCTCTGGGGCCGAACCGCGGCGAGGGAACCTTCTTGGTGCTCACTACCTACTCGGGAGATGAGAGCTTGGCACGTGCTCGAGAAGTTTCTGATGGGGCCTTTGTCAAAGATGTGAATGGCCAGAAGTTTGTGCAGTTGGCAGCATTTGAGCAACTGGAGTATGCCCGCTATCATGCGGAAACCCTGAAAAATAAGGGCTTTAACGTCACGATTGCTGAGCAGTAGCTTTGAGGACTACAGATCCCGAATCCAAGGGATCCGAGAGAGAGGTAGCCGCTGCCAGATCCCTTCACTTCCTTCTGGATCGAGCAGGCGCCAGGCCAGCAACCCGGTTGCCGAGAGGAAAACCAGGGCCAGCAACAACGCAAGGGCATTCTGTAGGCTTTTCAAAAAGGGCCAGAGGCGGGCTGTGCTCGGCCCCACCTGAGCAGCTCCAGACCGCTGCCGCGCCTGGGCGGGGGGGTTCCCGGAAGCTGGAGAGGAACTCAAGGGACGGGCAGGTGGAGCGAGGGTAGAGGACGTCAACTGGGCGGCAGGAATGGGTGGCCCTGGTAACCGATTCAAAGCCATAACCACAGCCTGAGGGCGCTGCTGCTGACGCATCCACCGGTTCAGCTCTGCCAGAGAGATGGCACAGAGGTTGTTGAGACCCAGACCCTGAATTCGCCCCACCAAAGGCCGGTCGTTGCTGACCAAAACCACCAGCGTTCCCGGCTGCTGCTGGGCCAGGGCATAGGCGCATTCGGCAATCGCTTCCTCCAAACGTACCCTCATGGACTGATCGCCGGCACCAGCACCACCCACCAGGGCACGGGCTTCTGAGACGGCAAACCCCAGGCTGGGCCAGTGGCGCAAAAACTCGCGGGCTGTCGATTCTTCCTGGGGATCAATGGCCTGCCGGGTCAGGCGTTCCAACTCGGCCATCACTGCCTGTGGCAGCACACACACCCCAAATCGAGCCCACTCTTGCCATAGAGCCAGACGACCGGCCAGGATCACCGGGCTATCGAAGACGAGGAGAGGCGGGATCTCGGCCATGGGATGCGCCAGCGTTGGACTTAACCTCAATTGTGCAGCTTCCCCGAAGACTTGGGTAGCAGGGATCCCTCTGCCAGGCAGAGGCGGATGGCCAGCGGGTAGAGGCGGTGCTCCTGGGCCTGGATGCGCCGGTAAAGGGATTCCACGGTATCTTCGGGCAGAACCGGCACGGCTGCTTGGGCCACGATGGGGCCACTGTCCATTTCCAGGGTGACCCGATGAACGGTGCAGCCGGCGATTTTCACACCGCACTTCAGGGCTTGTTCAACAGCCCGCAGGCCCTTGAAACTGGGCAGCAGGCTGGGATGCAGGTTCAGGACGCGATCCGGGTAGGCGGACAACAACACCTGGGTAACCAGGCGCATCCACCCGGCCATGATCACCCATTCCACGTGATGCTGCCAGAGCACTTGGAGGATAGCTGCATCCAGGTCTTCGCGACAGGGGTAGTCTCGGTGGTCGAGCAAGACGCAAGGGATCCCTCGCTTTTGGGCCCGCTGCCGCACATAAGCTTTGGGATTGTTGGTGATGACCACAGCAATCTGGGCCTGCAGTTCCCCAGCCTCAATGGCTTGGGCAATAGCTTCGAAATTGCTGCCATTGCCGGAAGCCAAAATGCCAAGGATCCCCGGTTGAGAGGGCACTGGGATCCCGTCGGGATCCGGCCAGAGTAAGCTGGGCGAGTTCATGAGCGTTTGGTGGGAAAGTCTGCAGCCCCGCTATTATGAACTATCCCACCGCAAGGGCGATCCCCAGGAGCAAGAGCAAGATGACCCCTGAGCAGGAAAGCTTGTCGATTCAAACCGCAGCCAGCCTGTCCCAAGGTTTGGAAGCTTTGAACCGAGTTGTTCAGAATCACGAGGTGTTGATTGCCGAAATTCGAGAAGGTCAAGCAATGCTGGGCCAGTATTTTCGAGAAGCCCTAGACCGCTTTGACGAGCGCACCCGCGCCATTGAGCGTAGACCCAGCCGATCCCAACAATTGAGGCCGGATCTTATGGACTCCGTCCCACTGTGGCGAGCGGCCACCTGATCTAGGTTGTGTTGATCTTTCATTTGAGCCAAAAGAGAGCACTGACGAGATAGAGAAAACTCAAGAAGTTCCTGGCCAATTTGTCAAAACGAGAACATAGATGCCGGTACTGCTTTAACTTATGAAAAAAGCATTCGATTAAATGCCTCTCTTGATACAGAT
>NZ_JBSSBR010000024.1:0-42891 GCF_054059035.1 Thermostichus sp. MS-CIW-36 | reverse complement strand
CGTCAGCGTCGCGTAGTGACAACGGAAACGGACAGAATGCTATCGCTTCACCGCTGAGCAGTAATGCTCAGCAGTGTTCAGCGTAAATGTATCAGAACCAACCTAAGCCTACATCTGACTGCTGCGGGCAGCCACTCGCAGTTTGGCAGAGCGGGCCCGTGGATTACGTTGCCGTTCCAGTTCGGAAGGGGACAAGGGCTTGGGGGTGAGCACCTGCCAACGGGGATCCCTGCGAAAGGCCCATTTCACCAGGCGATCTTCAAGGCTATGGAAGCTGATTACGGCCAACCTGCCGCCGGGTTTCAACCAAGTGGGGGCTTGGGCCAGCAAGGTTTCTAAAGCCTCCAGTTCTCGGTTCACGGCAATGCGCAACGCCTGAAAGACCCGAGTGGCCGGGTGGATGCGGCCTCGCCGAGCTGCCGGAGGTACTGCCTGCCAAACCACCTGGGCCAACTGAGTGGTTGTGGCGAGGGGACGAGCCTGCTCGATGTGATGGGCAATGCGGCGGGCAAATCGCTCTTCGCCGTAACGGGTGAAAATCTCGATCAACTCTTCGACCGGGCGATGATTAACCCAATCGGCAGCGGTTTCCTGAGCGGCACTGGGATCCATGCGCATGTCCAGCGGCCCCTCCCCGCGAAAGCTAAATCCCCGCTCAGGGCAGTCCAGTTGCGGCGAACTCACCCCCAAGTCGGCCACGATGCCATCGAAGGGGATCCCCTGCCCCTGCTCATCCCGAAAGCCGTGCTGCTGCAGATCGAAATCGGCAAAATTGAGGTGCCACAGTTGGATGCGGCTGCCGGGGATCCCTTCTGCTGCAAAACGCGCTTGCGCCGCCTGTAGAGCCGCCGGATCCCGATCCAACCCCACCACTCGGGCAGCTCCCCCCCGCAGCAGCGCCAAGCTGTGCCCACCCCCTCCCAACGTCACATCCAGAAAAGTGCCGCCCCCCTGGGGTTGCAGGTAGGCCATCACCTCCTCGGTCAAAACGGAATCGTGTTGATACACCTCGCCAAGCACGGTTTGCGGGGGTTCTATTTCTGCTGCTACAAAGTTCAGTATCTGCAAAAAAAAGGCCGAGGCCAGGCCCCGACCGAGGAATCCATGTTGTTAAGGTGATCCTCTGAGAAAAGAGGGGTGGCCGTCAAAAGACAGGCTGTCTTGGGATCCCCGGCAAAATCTCTGGGGCGCGAGTCCCGCTCTGAGTATGATGAGACTGCTCCCGCTTTTGCCAAGTCTGCCGTCAGGGTTGCTGTGTTGACTCACTCTTCTGCTACTGATATCTTGACCCTCTCGCCGGCCAAGGGCCTGCGCGGCCAAGTCAGCATCCCCGGCGACAAATCCATTTCCCACCGCGCCCTGATGCTGGGATCCCTGGCCGAAGGAGAAACCACCATCCAAGGGCTGTTGCTGGGAGAGGATCCCCGCAGTACGGCAGCCTGCTTTCGGGCGCTGGGGGCAGATATTTCGGAGCTTAACAGCGAGTGTGTTCGCATTCGGGGGGTTGGCCTGGGCCGGCTGCAAGAACCGGCGGACGTGTTGGATGCCGGCAACTCCGGCACCACCCTGCGACTGATGCTGGGGATCCTGGCGGGCCATGCCGGGCGCTTTTTTGCCGTCACCGGGGATCGATCCCTGCGCTCGCGGCCCATGGGACGGGTGGTAGAACCACTGCGGCAGATGGGGGCCAGCATTTGGGGACGGGCCGGTGGAACCTTGGCACCCTTGGCCGTGCAAGGGGGATCCCTGAAGGGCATTCACCATCGCTCCCCGGTGGCTTCGGCGCAGGTGAAATCCTGCCTCTTGCTGGCGGGCCTGCTGGCAGAAGGCACCACCCAAGTCACCGAGCCGGCTCTCTCTCGGGATCACTCGGAACGGATGTTGCGGGCCTTCGGAGCCGACATTCAGGTGGATCCGGAAACAAAAACCGTGGCCGTGGTGGGGGGATCCCGCCTGGTGGGCCAAAAAGTTCAGGTGCCGGGAGATATCAGCTCGGCAGCCTTTTGGCTGGTGGCCGCCTCCATTGTGCCCGAGAGCGAATTGCTGCTAAGGGATGTGGGCCTCAACCCCACCCGTACCGGTGCGCTGCAGGTGTTGCAGGAGATGGGGGCCGATATTCAAATTGAAAACTGCCGGGAAATGGCCGGCGAGCCCCTGGGAGATCTGCGGGTGCGTTCGGCCCGCTTGCGCGGCTGCACCATCGCCGGCGATCTCATCCCCACCCTGATCGACGAGATCCCGGTTTTGGCGGTGGCGGCGGCCTTTGCCGAGGGGATCACCGTGATTCGCGATGCCGCAGAGCTGCGGGTCAAAGAAAGCGACCGTCTGGCTGCCATAGCCCAAGAGCTGAGCCGCATGGGAGCCCAGGTCACTGAATATCCTGATGGCCTGGAAATCAAAGGAGGGATCCCCCTTCATGGAGCTGAGGTCGATAGCCACGAGGATCACCGCATCGCCATGAGTCTGATGGTGGCAGCCCTGGGAGCGCAGGGATCCACCCTCCTCAGAGGAGCCGACTGTGCCCGCATCTCCTACCCCGACTTCATTCCCACCCTGCAACGATTGACAGCTTCTTCCCTCGAGTCTTGAGAGGATCTTGTGGGGAGCGAAGATCTATGGTCAATTCAGTTGATGATGAGACGGTATTAAAGTAAGATGGCATGAAGGCAGACTCAGGAGAAAGCTCCATGGGCTACAGCTTAGACCTGAGAGAAAGAGTCGTAGGGTATGTCCAGGAAGGGGGCAGCCCCACCACAGCCGCACAGATTTACAAAGTCAGTCGCGCAACGGTTTATCGCTGGCTGAATCGAGAGGATCTTAGGCCGACAAAAGTCAAGACCCGGAAACGCAAGATAGACTTGGCCGCCCTGCAGCAAGATGTGGACCAGTACCCAGAAGCTCGACTGAAGGAGAGAGCCCAGAGGTTCGGCGTCCAACCCAGTGCTATTTACTATGCTCTCAGGAAGCTGCAAATAACACGAAAAAAAAGAGTTAGGGTATCGAGAGCGGGATCGAGAAGAGAGAATTCAGCACTCCAGGGTCTTGAGGGGATGGGTTCAGAAGTACGGGAGTGAGAGCCTGGTTCCGTTGGTGAAGGGATAAGACCTACGGCCCGCTTTCGCGAACAGAGCTGTTGCACTGGCCAGTGTCTTGTTGCTATTTGAATTGACCACATCCCCATCTCTAACTTTGTCGCCCTTGTTCTTGTGTCAACCCATCCCAGCCCGCCCGGCCCTATCGCCATCGAACATCTCTGCTTCCGGGTTCCTCCCGGTGGGCAAGCAGCCTTTCTTCAGCAAGACGAGCGGGTTTGGGGATCCGCCCTGCGCCGGCATCCGGGTTTTCTGGGCAAAGAAGTTTGGCTGGATCAGCAGGATCCTGAACTTGTCCACCTCATCCTCCGCTGGGCCAGCCGCGCTGATTGGAAAGCCTTTTCCCCCGAGCAAGTGGAGGCATTGGATCGGCAAATGCGGCCTTTTTATGTGCGCTTGGAACAGGCCAAAGAGTACCAGCTCTGGCAGCCCGGCCCTTCTGCAGGGACAGGAAAGCAGGATTAAGGGATCCCTTCGCTCTCAAAACCTACCTCGGAGCGCACCGAGTCGGCCCTGGAGGATCCTGCCACCCGCTCCTGCTCCACCAGCTCCCGCAAACTGGGCATGGTCACGGCCAAAGCTCCTTCTCGCCGCTGCAGCCCCGCTTCAAAACTCTCAGGGGTGACAATGCCGCCGGAAATGAGCATCTTAAAAGCATCTTCCACCGGCATGAACACTTCCACCACCTGGTCTTCCGGCACAATGGCGTACCAGCCCGTCGTTGGATTGGGGGTGGTGGGCACAAACAGGCCAAGGGAGCGCTGCGGCCCATCGGGCCGAATGGGAGTTTGAATGGTGCCCGTCACAAAGGCCAGCGCCCAAGCTCCTGGTCGGGGATATTCCACCAGCACCACCCGCCGAAAGCGCTGATTGTTGGGGGCAAACAAAACACTGACCAATTGCTTCAAGGTCTTGTACACCAGACCCGCCACCGGAATCGCATGGAGCAACTGTTCGCTGAGATTGAGCAGCCACTGGCCGACAATGTTGCGGGCCATGAAGCCAATCAACAGGATGAGCACAATCGGCGTCAACAGGCCCACCGCCAGATCAATGAGGTTGATCAAGATCGGGTGCAAACCCTGGATGGGATTGAACTGCTTCGGAATGCTGGTCAGAAAGCCAATGCTCCAGGTGGCCACCTCCACCGTCAGCCAAATGGTAGTTGCCAGAGGGATCACCACCAGCAACCCCGCCACGAAGTAGTTCTTCAGATGCTGTTTCCATTGAGAAACCATGGTGAGGTCGTCCCGTCGAGTCAACCGAGTGGATGCATCGAACCCTTGCAAGTGAAGCTTGCAGATGGCAATCATGATACCTGCCTTCTGCGTTGCCCTCATGGGGGGCAGCCGCAACTTGCCGGCAAAAGAAATCGGGCTGCCAAAAAGCGCAGAGCCCCAAACTTTCACGAGGCCGATAATGCTATCTTAGGTCGATATAAAATTTTGTAAAGGCAGGGATCCCGTTCCGAGGCGTTGTGGTCAAGCCCTTGGATGGTTCGCGTTTCTGCCGGGTGTTGCGTGGGAGGCCCTATGTCAGAGTCGGATTGGCTAGAGCATACCTGTCAGGTGGAGGTACCTGTTCCCATCGAGCAGGTATGGGATTTGTGGGCCAACCTCACCCTCATGCCCCGCTGGATGAAGTGGATCCGCTCGGTGGAATTGCTGGATCAGGAGCTGTCCCGGTGGACACTGGATACCCGCGGCCTCACCTTCAGTTGGATCTCCCGCACCCACACGGTGGTGAAACACCAACACATCGGCTGGAGTTCGGTGGAGGGGCTGCCCAATCGGGGCGCGCTGCGCTTTTACGACCGCAAAGGCAGTACCATTGTGAAGCTGTCGGTGGCCTACAAGCTCCCGGGGATCCTCGGCAAAATCTTGGATGGCCTGTTTGTGGGCAAAGTGGTGGAGAGCACCATCCAGGCAGATCTGGAGCGCTTCAAAGCCTATGCCCTAGAGCAGGCGGGGCCAACCGCCGACAATGCCTCGGCCAGCTAGTCTCCGTTCGTCAGGCCTAAGTGTTTTGCTGAACTCCCCCTTCCTTGCCAACCCTCACTGCTGCAAAGGTCTTCTTCATGCCCGATCCCTCTCCTGAGCCTGTCATTGCCCTCTCTCGTCAGCCGGTGGACAACCGCAACATTCGCTTCTCTCTGGAGCGGGGCGAGCTGGATCTGGATCAACTTCTCCTGCTGTTGAACCGCAATGCCTTTTGGGCGCAGAATCGCCGGCGGCAGGAGATGGAGCGGGCCGTTGCTCACAGCCATCCGGTGGTCAGCGCCTGGGATGGGGAGCGCCTGATTGGCTTTGGCCGCGCCACTTCCGATGGGGTTTACCGGGCCGTCCTCTGGGATATCGTGGTTGATCACGATTACCGACGTCAGGGCATTGGCCGCAAGTTGGTGGAAACCCTGATCAGCCATCCCCACCTGCAGTCGGTGGAGCGCATCTACCTGTTCACAACCCATCAGCGCGGCTTTTACGAGCGGATCGGCTTTGTGGAAAACCCCAGCACCACCTTGGTCTTGCACGGGCGCCCTCTGGAGTTTTTAGTCCCGGCTGCCGAGCAGAAGCAGGCTTGACCGACAGGGATCCTGGGTGAGTGTATCTTGAACAACAGTGGGTTGGCTCTGCCTTGGGAGGAGGACGCGCTAGCCTGAAAAGCAAAAAGGGTGAGAGGGTGTACTCATGGCCAATCGCCTCGCCACAAGTTCCAGCCTTTATTTGCGCAAGCACGCCGAGAACCCGGTGGACTGGTGGCCTTGGATCCCAGAAGCTCTGGAGAAAGCCCGGGCCGAGGATAGGCCGATTTTCCTATCCATCGGCTATTCCAGTTGCCACTGGTGTACGGTCATGGAGGGCGAGGCCTTCTCCAACCCTGAAATTGCCGCCTTTTTGAATGCCCATTTTTTGCCCATCAAGGTGGATCGCGAGGAGCGGCCCGATCTCGACAGCATCTACATGCAGGCGTTGCAGCTTATGAGCGGGCAGGGGGGGTGGCCCCTCAATGTTTTCCTCACGCCCGATGACCTGGTGCCCTTTTACGCCGGCACCTATTTTCCTGTAGAGCCCCGCTTTGGCCGCCCGGGGTTTCTGGCCTTGCTGCAGCGCATCCTGCAGTTTTACCGGCAGGAAAAGGAAAAAATAGAGGAGATGAAAGGCCAGATTTTGACGGCTCTGACCACCCTCAGCGACTTAGTGCCGGAAGACCACATTCCCGCCGACCTGCTGCGCTCTGGGATCCCTAAGATCCAGCCTTTGCTCGCCAATGCCGGGGCGGTGCAGCAATTTCCCATGATGCCCTACGCTCAGTTGGTATTGCGTTCGGCCCGCTTCGACCCACCAGAAGGGATCCCCGGCTCGCAGAGCGCTCTGGAACGGGCCAAAGAGCGAGGCATGGCCTTGGTGCTGGGAGGGATCTTCGACCATGTGGCCGGAGGATTTCACCGCTACACCGTGGATCCCACCTGGACGGTGCCCCACTTTGAAAAGATGCTCTACGACAACGGGCAGATCCTAGAGTTTCTCTCCGATCTGTGGGCGCACGGTATCCAAGATCCGGCCATCGAGCGGGCGGTGCGGCTGACGGTGGAGTGGGTGGCGCGAGAGATGACCGCCCCTGCCGGGTATTTCTACGCCGCTCAAGATGCCGACAGCTTTGCCCGGGCAGAAGATCGAGAGCCAGAGGAGGGAGAGTTCTACGTCTGGCGCTGGCAGGAGCTGCAGGAGCTCTTGGGGGAAGAAACCTTCCGCGCCTTGCAGCAGGCGTTTGACCTATCGCCGGGGGGCAATTTCCCCGATCGGCCCGGCTGCATCGTCTTGCAGCGCCAACAGGGAGGAGCGTTGCCGCCAGAAGTTGAAGCCGCCTTGACCACCCATCTGTTTCAGGCACGCTATGGCTCTGCGGATCGACGAGTTCCCTTCCCTCCGGCAGTGGATGCCCAATCGGCCCGTCTGCAATCCTGGCCAGGGCGAATCCCACCTGTCACCGACACCAAGATGATCGTCTCTTGGAACGCCTTGATGATCTCCGGCCTGGCGCGGGCCTATCAAGTGTTCGGCAACGCAGACTATCTGCAATTCGCTCTGCGGGCAGCCCAATTCATCCTCAGCCAGCAGCGCCACCCTGAGACCGGATCCCTGTTGCGCCTGAACTACGATGGCACAGCTCAGGTGCCCGCCAAATCGGAAGATTACGCCCTGCTGATCAAGGCCCTGTTGGACTTGCAGCAAGCCTGCCTGCCCCTGGTGGGGGATCCCACCCCTCAAGACTGGTTGCAGGCTGCCCTCCAGCTCCAGCAGGAGATGGATGCGCAACTGTGGGATCCGGCCAGGGGGGGATACTTTGTCAGCGATGCCCAGAGTGCCCCTGAGCTGTTGGTGCGAGAGAAGGAGTTCCAGGACAACGCTACCCCTGCAGCCAATGGGGTGGCCATTGCCAACCTGGTGCGCCTTGCCGCCCTCACTGGAGATCTGGACTACCTGGAGCGGGCAGAGCAGGCCTTGAAAACCTTTGCCCACATCATGAGCACCCAGCCGCGCACCTGCCCCAGCCTTTTTGCCGGACTGGATTGGTATAGCAATTGGGTGAAAGTCACCCTGGAGGCCGATTCCATTCCCGCCTTTCAGCAACGATCTTGGCCCACCACCGTCTTTGCTCTCCCCACCGAAGCCGAACCTCTGCCGGAAGGAGCTCTAGGGCTGGTGTGCTGGGGCAACAAATGCCTGGCCCCTGCCAGTTCTCTCGAGCAAATCCAGTCGCAAATCACCAAAGGCCAAAACCGGGCTTACTGACCTTTGCCCAATTTTTTCCCAGGACAGCAGGGATCCCTTTGCCAAGGTTACTGCTGGGGCTCCGCAGGCTTTTCCACCCCAAAAAACTCAATGCGGTAACTTTGGATGCGGGTGCCCGTTTGTTGCTCCACTTGGGCCAGCAGTTCAGGCGGCAGCTCCACGTCCACATCCAAGATGCGGTTGCTATCCAGACAGTTCACGTGGCTGTGGGGATGGGTGCGGTTGCCGTAGCGGCGCCCATCGGCACGATCCAAGCACTCGACAATGTTGTGGCTGGCCAAAGCTTCCAGGTTTTGATAAACGGACGTGTGGCCAATCGGTTTGCCCTGCTGATTTAGGCGATCGTAAATCTCGCGGGCGGAGAGGTGCTCGCCACACTGCCACAGCAGCTCCAGGATATAACGGCGCTGTCGGCTCAAACGCAGATTGCACTCCCGGCACCGTTCCAAAGCAGCTTCCAAAGAATCCAAGGGGCGAGGCATGGAAAACCTCAAGTCATACCGAGTCTGAGATAGGTAGTTGCTCGTCTCTACCAAGGTAGCATTTGTGCGTCAACAGTTGTTCAAAAAACACCCCGAACTCTACAAGAGCTGCCGCGCATAGCCATCTTCGAGCCGAGTCCAGGCCGTGCGCAGATGGAAGAGCCCAACATCAGCCTTTTGATTTTCTACAATACCGCTGGAGTGTTGGGGGCAAAGATCATGCAGCGGCGCAAGGTAATTCTGGGTTTGTTGGGGTTGGCCAGCAGCAGTGGATTGGCAGGAGCCTATTGGGCCAGTCGGCAGCAGCCCTCTCATCTAGCCCCAGGGATGGGATCCCCTAGAGCCGCTCTCCCCTCTCCTACCCCCCAGCCCACCCCCACCGTCGTCCCCCATCCAGATGCCCCCCAGGGCCTCTACATCCCCCCCCGCCGAGATCTGCGCCTCTTGGTCATCAGTGACATGAACGGCATCTACGGCTCGGTGGAATACGACCCAGAGGTGGATCGGGGCATCGGCCTCATCCCCTATCTTCAGCCGGATATTGTTTTGGGAGGAGGAGATATGGTGGCCGGTCAGGATCCCCGCCTGTCGGAGGAGCGCATTCGCGCCATGTGGGCAGCCTTCGACCGGCATGTGGCTGGCCCAATCCGTGCGGCCAAACTTCCCTACGGCTTTACCTTGGGCAATCACGATGCTTCCTGTGCCCGCACCACGCGGGGCGGCTTTCTCTTTCAAAAAGAACGGGATCTGGCCCGCGAGTTTTGGAACGATCCGGCCCACGACCCAGGTTTGAACTTTGTGGATCGGGGGGACTTTCCCTTCTACTACACCTTTGAAAAAGACGATGTGTTTTACCTAGTCTGGGATGCCACCTGCAATTACATCCCACCGGAACAAATGGCCTGGGCGGAAGCGGCTCTGGCCAGCGAACGGGCTCAGAAGGCCAAGTTGCGCATTGTCATCGGCCATCTGCCCCTCTACGCCATCACTGTCGGGCGCGACGATCCGGGAGAAGTGCTGCTGGAGGCGGATGCCAAACGGGCTCTGCTGGAGAAGTACCGCGTCCACACCTACATCAGCGGCCACGACCACGGCTACTACCCTGGCCACAAAGGGCAACTGCAACTGCTTCACTGCGGCATTCTCGGCTCTGGCCCTCGTCCCCTCTTGGGCAGCCCTCTGCCCCCCCGCAAGACCCTCACCCTTATCGACGTGGATTTCGAGAGCCCAGATGTTACCTATTACACTACCTATCACATGCGGGATCTGAGCGTGATCGACCAAGCAGAGCTGCCCCGCTTCATCACCGGGCACAATGGCTTGGTGCTGCGCCGCGACGTCAATTGGGACAACCTCACCCCTGAAGAAATCGCCACCTGCCAAGCTCGTATTGGATCCCTGTGTCGGGATTAGCGTTTCCATCTCGTTCAAGAACGTTCCATTTCAGCAAAAGATTGATAGGCCGTTTGCAGATGCTCTCGCGAGGGTTCTACTTCTGCCGTCACCACGGCTGCTGGATGAGGGGATCGACCGCGATCCGCGTGGTTTATACCGACGACTGCGAGATCTCCCGGATACCGAAGTAGAGAGCCATTGCTACCAGAAACCCCCCGTACAAACGGGTCAACAGGGGCGTGGAAAGTCGCAACGCCAACCTGCCACCCAGCACCGTACAGGGGAACACTCCCAGCGCCAGCCAGAAGGTGATATCCCAGGCGATATGCCCCAGGCTGCTGTGCACCAGAATGGCCGGAACAGCCAACAGCGCCACCGAAGCCAGAGAACTGGCCAGAGCGCCCCGCAGATCCAGCCCCACCACCAGTTGATAAAAGGGTACCAACACCAGTCCACCGCCATTGGCCAACAACCCATTGAAGAAGCCCAACAGGACAGAACCCACCGGGATCCGCTCCAGGTGCAATTCCTTTTCCCCCTCGCCGGGAAGAAAACCTCGTAAACCGTTTAGGCCGTAGAGCCCGATCCCCAAAATAAACATTGCCGTCAGCAGCATTAGCGCCATGCCCGGCAGGAACTTCGTCGTCCATGCTCCAAGAGCCACCGCCGGGATCCCCCAAAACACTGTGTGGCCCACCACTCGCCAGTGGATCATCCCCCGTTTTTGAAAGGTGACCACCCCTCCCAAAGCGCTGAACAAGGTGAGGGGCAGGGGACTGGCCAAAGCCAAGGCAGCAGGCATGCCCAACAAGCGCAGCAATGGCGTGCCCAACGAACTACCACCCAACCCAAACAGCCCCGCGCAAAAGCCAATGCCACACCCTACCAAAAGCGTCACCCACCAACTCATCTGGATCTCCACGACAAAGCTCTGCTCTGACAGTAAAAGAGACAAATCATAAAATCAAATGTTTTTAGCTCTAAAAAAAATAGACTCTAGTTATGCTTCAGTCGTGGCCTTTCGGATCCCTGATGAGAAGATGACCTTAGAGCAATTGCGTATTTTTTTGGCGGTGGCCGAGCACCTGCATTTCACTCGAGCTGCCGCTGCCCTCCACATCACCCAGCCGGCTGTCAGCGCTGCCATTCAGGCGCTAGAGCGGAGCTACGGGATCCCCTTGTTTCACCGAATTGGCCGTCGGGTAGAGTTGACAGAAGCCGGACGTTGGCTGAAAGGACAGGCCCAAGAGATTCTCCGGCGAGTGGAACAGACAGAACAGGGCCTGAAAGAGCTGAACAACTTGCAGATGGGAGATCTCCACCTCGGCTCCAGCCTCACCATCGGCAACTACTGGCTACCCTACCGCCTCAGCCTCTACAAGCAGCGCTACCCAGGCATTCAAATCCATTGCACCTTGGCCAACACCGAAGCTATTGCTGAAGGCTTATTGCGGGGTGATTTCGACTTAGGCTTGGTGGAGGGTGCCATCCGACCGGAGGATCTGCCTCACCTGGAGCAGCACATCCTTGACTGGGATCGACTTTGCATCATCGTCGGCAGGGAACATCCTTGGTACCCCAGATCAGAAATAAGGATCCCGGAGCTGGTAGAAACCGACTGGATCATGAGAGAAGCCGGATCCGGCACCCAGCAGCATTTTGAAGCAGCCTTGGCCCGTTGGGGGATTTCGATCGAGCAGTTATCGGTGATCTTGCGGCTGCAAAGTGGCGAAATGATCAAAGCCCTAGTCAGCCAGGGATCCGCAGCCGGCGCCATCTCGGAATTGATGATCCGCAACGAAGTCCGCTTGGGAGATTTGAAGGCAGTGCCCCTAGCTGATGGATCGGATGCTCTGCAGCGTCCCTTCCTGCTGCTTAAGCACCGCCAACGCCACACTTCGCGCGCAGCCCAGGCTTTTCAACAGATGATTCAAAGCAGCTTTTTCCAGCAACACTAACTATAGCCGCTGCAGCCGTGTCTCTTGCATAACGGATGCCGGTGATTGATTCCAGCGAAACTGTAGAGAGCTTGTGAAGGCAGCAACAAGAAACGTTAAAGAGAACACAAAGTTGGCAACGGAATGTTGGCAGTGTTATCTTCAAGCGCGGTTGACCTACCGTCGCTGAGCCGGTTGACTGTTGCGCCTTTTCCCTGCCGTCCAACTGATCGACAACTGGAGCGCAAAACTCCTGCTACCCTGGTTGAATGATGGTTTCGTTGCTGGTCGAGGTAGAAGGGGATTGGATGGATGAGCAGGTGCGGGAGGGATTCCACGCCCTCTCCGACCCGATTCGCCTGCGTGTGCTGCAACTGCTGCAGGGGCGTGAGTTGTGTGTTTGTGATCTCTGCGAGGAGCTGAAGGTGAGCCAATCCAAGCTCTCGTTTCACCTAAAAACCCTGCGGGATGCGAAATTGGTCAATGCTCGCCAGCAGGGGCGCTGGATTTACTACAGCCTCAACCCACCCGGTTTTCAGCTCCTGCAGCATTTTTTGGATAGATTGGGGCAAGCTGGCCCTGTCAAGGCCGCAGTTCCCTGTGTGGAAGACCTCTAAGGCGCGCAGGGATCCCAAAATGTCCCTAGAAAAACTGTCGGATCCCGCCCTTGTACATTCCGAAGACGGGCTTGCTGCAACACAAGAAATTACAGATGTGAATAGTGTTCCCTGCTGGCAACCCCAGGGATCCCGGCGGGTCAACTCGG
Organism: Thermostichus sp. MS-CIW-36; assembly: GCF_054059035.1. NCBI lineage: Bacteria > Bacillati > Cyanobacteriota > Cyanophyceae > Thermostichales > Thermostichaceae > Thermostichus > Thermostichus sp. MS-CIW-36. Next base: position 30,426 of record NZ_JBSSBR010000024.1, on the reverse strand, counting down.
AGAAAATGAGGATCCCATCTCCTAAAATCCATCAAAGTTCCCTGACACCAGCTCCCCTGTTGCTTAGTTAGGATTGATACAAGAGAGGTGGGAACAACATGATACGTGAACAGCGAGAAGAGTTGGAACGCATCCACCGAGCACACCTGTGGAATCGCCTCAAGGAGCGGGTGAAACGCGCCCAGTTGAATCCATCTCTGCTGGCTTTGCTGGCACGAGAGGCTTTTGAGTTGGGCTTCCCCCTTCCCTCTTTATCTGACCAACCCCAGGTCAATTCCCCTGCTGAGCAGCCCCAAGATGGAAGTAATCATCGCCGCACAAGGCCTCCGGCCCGCTGGCGCGAACGGTGAGTCCACCCTCTCTTCTGGCCGAGAAAGCGGGCAGCCACGATCATAGGAGAATTTCTCTCCAGAGACTCTCAAAGCAGCTAGTCTAGGCAATGATTTTGAATAAATCAGAGCCCATGATGAACACCGCCGAAGCCCTTCAGATTCTCAACCTTCCGCCGGACGCAACCGAGCGGCAGATCCGGGGGCGACTGTTTCAGGAATACCAAACCCTCAGTACTGCCCTCGCAGAACTGGAGGACGAGCGACAAAGACCCTTGCTAGAGGCGCAACTGGCGCGGCTGAATGAGGCGCGGGATGTATTGCTCAGCGGGGGATCCCAGGCTGAGAAGGGTTTGTCTTGGGTCAGCCCAGAGGACTTGCCCCCCCAGGTGATTGTGCTGCTTTACCAAGCCAATGGGCAGGAGGGAATCTGCACGCGCCAGGTTGGGGGTCAAGATATTGTCATTGCTTTCGAGAGCTCGTTTGCGGCAAGAAAATATGCGCAGCGGTTGGCTCAACAGGGACTGCCCAAGCCCGTGGCAGAACGCTTTGACACGCAGGAGATCGTCGATTTTTGCCGCAGCGGAGGGTATGGGTTGATGGTGGTTCCGGCCAGCGAAACGCTGGAGCCCCTACAAGAAAGCACGGAAGCTGCCCGTGATTGGCAGGGCAGGTCTTGATGCCGTTTGGCCTCGATCCACTTGCGTTAAGGGTGCCCTCGATGATTAGTGTGGAACCGATCTCTGTGGACGAGTTTCGCCAGCTCATGGCCGCCGATCTGGACGCTTGCTGCGAGGCCTTTGATTTGCGGGCGGAGTACCTGCGTCTGCAGCAACAGCGGCTACGCTCCTGGGGCATGCTGGCCTTTGGTTTGATAGCAATAGCCTTGGTCATCTTCTTGGGGATGCGGGATCCCGGCTCTTGGGTGTCCTATACCGCGGCTGCCGGGATCCTACTGCTGCTCCTGTTGGGGATCCTGAGAGTCAGCCTGCGCTTGGGAAAAAGCCTGCATCGCATCCGGCAGCGTTGGCAGGAAGCCCATCTGCTCAACAGCACCCCCGAGGTGATGAAGTTTGCCACCGATTTGGCCCGCAAAGTAAAAGACTACAACCACTGGGTCAACGAGCTCCAACAATCCCTGCAGGGGGGGCAGCATTGGCGGGATTTTCGGCAACTCAGTGAGGCTGAGCAAAAGTACATCCAGTCGCTGTTTTTGCAGGTGCGGGCCCAACTGGTGATGGCCCTACAGGTGTGCCGAGCTTTGATCGAGGATCCACAAGCCTCTGTGGCTCAGTATCTCAACCAAATGGTTGCCCGGGATCAGCAACTGCTGGAGCAGTTTACCGCCAAAAACCTGACCGCCAACCGCTACGTGACCTTGGCTCGCCAGCTATCTGTGCTGGAGGAAGATTTGCAAGCCCAGCTCAGAGCCTTGGGATCCCGATGATACCCTGTTAGAGGTGTCCAGCAGCGTATTCATGGGCAGTAGAGGCACTCGAAAATTGTACGGCCTGTTGCTTGCCGGCGGGCTGGGCTTGCTGGGATGCGGGGATCCGAATGTACCCCTGACCCAACCGCCCCCCGATGCTTTTCGGGTTAGCACCCCACGGCCACCGCGCCTGGATCTCTATCCCACCCCACCACCCACGCCAACTCCTACGCCGACACCACCCCCCAGCTTGCTGGAGATCACGGCCCGTTGGTTGGGGATCCCTTGGCCGCCCCAAGAGACCAGCCTGGTGAGATTGAGCGCCCGTTTCCTGGAGATCCCCCTACCTCCCAAGCCCCGCCGCTCCGCCAGCCCCTCGCCTCAGCCTTCCCCCAGCCCAGAGAGTGAGGAGAGAAGGCAACAAGGCCGGGAAACCTAGTCCGCACCCATGGCCTCTGGAGATCTAGGCGCCCGCAGTCACCGGCTCCGTTTCTCGAACGCGCAGCTTTTCACAGGGGATGGTGTCTGCCAGAATGGAGCTGGCCATCATGCCCGTGTGAATCTCTAGCTTGGCTCCAGGCACCGCTTCAAAGAGCAGCCGCTGGCCTGGAAAGACCACCCGCTCAAAGTACCAGTTTTCGATATTCGTGATGCGAACCACCTGAATAGAGCTGGTCGCATTGATGTAGCTACAGGTTATTCGCTCTGCTCGTTTTTTATCGGGGATTGCATCGAGTGTTTGCATAATTCAGATTACCAGCCCACGTTGCTCAGCCTATCATCTACCCTAACACCGTCTGGGGATCACTGCGGTAGTCTGCGATACGGCGATCCCAACTGGCAGAAATCAATCCTGGAAAAACATAGTCATTCATAGTCACTCCAAACTAGATTGAAACACTTCCCAAGCGTTCCGCGCCGCTTACAGAGGGAGTCATCCTTCACCCCCAGCCCCTCTCCTTTGGGAAAGGAGAGTTAGGAAGCAATGCCACGGAAAGGTCTCATTCCTGTTTAAAATGACTGTAACTTCTGTATCTTACCTTACCGTTTCGATGTCCAGAAGGGTTCTGCAATTCAAGGCAGATTTGAGGTAGGATTTCTCCCCAAGTTGGGGTAATTTCTCATAGAAAATCTCCACAGAGTAGTAGTCAGGATTACATTTTTCCGTTCCCTTGGAGTTTGGGGATCAGGGCTCTTGGATCCTCGATCCCGTCATCGGCTGCGGCGAGGATTGGCCGGGATCCCAGTTCAGGCCCTCCACCCGCAGCTCCAGAGCCCCCGACTGGCGCACCGGATTGTATTGCAGGCTGAAGCCATAGGTGCGGCGGTCGTAGCCCAGGCGATAGACGACATCCACCTGCTGGCCCGACTGCAAATCTACCGTTGTCTCTGCCCCTACCCGCAGCGGGCCGTACAGTTGTTGCAAAAAGCCCAAGACGAGCTGTTCCCGCGTGGTGATGCGGTCGAACAAAAACGGCGAGGCTCCGGCCAAAAAACCGTTGGAGTAGGTCACCCTCAGGTTGGTGTAGTCGAAGGTATCGGCCACAAAAGCCCCAATCACCGCATCAATGCCAATACTGCCGGCAGTATAGCTCTGGGCTCGGCCATTGGAGTAAAAAGACTGGCTGCTGCTCACACCGGTGCTGAGCCAGATCCCTTGCTCGATGGGCAGAGCGGAAAAGCGGGGTGGGGGATCCGCCGCCGTCTTGGGAGGGCTCCAGAGGGGAAAGGAGCGATTCAAGGTTGCCCCCAGTTGCAGGCGGGAGAGCTGAATGCGGTCGGTGGTGTTGGCTAAGGCCAACTCCGGATCCGTGTCGATTTCATCCGGCTGCCCCAAGGCATCGATGTAGTCGGCGGCTATGCGGTAGCTGAGATCCAAGCCGGTATTGCCCAGGCGGAGGGTGGGTGAGCGGTAGCTGGCACCGAGGCGGTTTTCCACAATTTGAAACCCCAGGCGACCGCTGAAGAAGCGTTCCCGATAGGCGTAGGTGTAGGCGACTTCTCCGCCATCGCCGGTGGTGATGCGGTGTTCGACCTGGGCTCGCAAGCGCTGAGCAAACTCCTGGAAGACGATCCCCCGCAGCTCGGCAAACAGCGAGGTTTGAGCGTTGGCTTCCGGTTGCCGCCAACGAAAATCGGCCCGCAGCCCGATCCCATCCAAAAGGCCCTGCTCACTGCCCCAAAGGCGCTGCGGATACAGTTGCGGGGAGAGCACCAAGCTCACATTGGGATCCCGCAGCAGCTCGAAGTTGGGTTGCAGGATCAGGCCCCGTCGCAATTCTTCTCGGTCGAAATCGTCGTAGAAGATGCTGACCGGAGGCTGACGGTTCAACGAGTCGAAGCGCAGCCGAATGGGCAGGGGCAGAAACAAGACCTGGTCGAAAACCAATTGCCCCGCCTCGGCAATCAGCAGGCTGGAACCATCTGCCTGAAGAGTGGAGGTCACCCGTGGGCTACGAATCTCCAACTCCGGCGGATCCAGCGGGTCGTTGGTCAGCCGCACCTGTTCTCCTTCCCAGGTGTTGGCATCGAAGCGAATGCGAACGGCACGAAAGCGCACCAACCGCTCTGGCGCCAAAGCGGCTGCCGGGGATCCACCGGCCTGCAACTGGCCAATATCCACCTGCCCGAAGGCCTCTTCCAAAAACCCCCGCTCCTGCTCAAAGTCGTATTCTAGGCGGGATCCCTGAATGCGCTGCCGATCCAGTTGAATAGAAACATTGCCCTCGGCCACAGCCCGCCGCTGTCGCAGTTCAATGCGCAGGCGATCCGCCCGCAACACAGAGCGGCCCAGCCGCATCTCCACATTGCCTTCTGCTTGGAAGACTTCCGCCCGTTGATCGAAGGTTTGCCGGTCAGAACGCAGCCGTAACGTTCGGTCGGCAACGGCGCTGAGGTCAGTCGTATCCATGGGCTGAGCGCCCCCCTTCTTCTGGGACTCCACCTGAGCCGCAGTAGGGCCGGCAACTGCCAACCCCAGCACCCCCAAGCAGAGCCAGAGCAACCGCAACCCTCTCATAATCATCCGGCGCGAAACTTCAACACAGATCCCCTACGGCTTCCCCAGCCCGCTAGCTTGTGGCCAACTGGGAAAGGTTGAGGACTCGGTTGAGCTTGCCGCTGCGGTAGCCCTCCAAATCGAGACTGACATAGAGATAGCCGAAGGATTGCAGGGCCTTGACCAGCGCTTCCAGATTGGTTTTCTGCACAAACTCCACGATCTGATCCGGAGGAAGTTCGATGCGGGCGGTGTCCTTCTCCGAGCGCACCCTGACCTGCCGCCAACCCAAGCTGCGCAAGTAGCGCTCCGCCGCTCCCACCCGACGCAGCTTCTCAGGGGTGATTGCCTCCCCGTAGGGAAAGCGAGAGCTGAGGCAGGGTTGGGCCGGTTTATCCCACCAAGACAGCCCCAGGTGGCGAGACAATTGCCGCACCTCCAGCTTGCTCATCCCCACCTCCGCCAAAGGGGAACGCACGCCGCGCTCCCGAGCTGCCTGTGTCCCCGGTCGGTAATCGGCAAGATCGTCGGCATTGAGGCCATCCACCACATGGTTATATCCCTGGGCTTGGGCCAACAGGCGCAAGGTATCGTGCAAGTGGCTTTTGCAGAAGTAACACCGGTTAACAGGGTTGGCAGCGTAGCTCGGATCCTCCAGCTCGTGGGTTTCGACGATCTGATGGCGGATCCCGATTTGCCGAGCCTGCTGAATTGCCTCCTCCAAATCTTCCGGCAGCAGCGAAGGAGAAGCAGCGGTGACAGCCAGGGCCCGCTCCCCCAGCTGATCGCAGGCCAACTTGGCCACCAGGCTGCTATCAACCCCCCCAGAGTAGGCCACCAAGACCTGCTCCATCTCGGCGAAGATCTGGACAAGCTGCTGGAACTTGTGCTGCAGGACGGGATCCCACTCCAGCAGGGGGTTGGCCGCTATTCCTCCCTCTCCGGGGGGGAGAGGGTCGAGACGAGAGGCGGTTGGGCCTTGGGCTGTGCTCATGCGGTTGGGCCTTGGGCTGTGCTCATGAAGACAGAAGATGCCAAGCGTTTGGAGAACCAAGCAAGGGCACCGTCTCGCCACCGCCGGCAGGAGAAGAGCCGGTTGCGAGCAGGGGCAGGGATCCCTCCTTTTCTATTCTTTCCCAGAGATCCCCGACTTTCCAACGCTTCCCTCCAGCTTGGGATGCGGGATCCCTCAAGGAAAAGTAGACAATTGGGCAATCTATCCGTAGTCCGCTGACCTGCTGTCGCGATGGTGCTATGCCTCCGGCACCCTACCGGGAACCGCACCGCTTCGCGATACGCTGAATGAAATGGGTTGCAGTGGCCCCTTATAATTTTTTCTGGGTTCTCTGCCGCAATTGACCTCACAGCTTTTTCCGGCGACACTTGCTACAGCCAATGCAGAGATATCTACTTGGTTATAGGGATCCCACCCATTTTGTAGAACTTCATGAAATCAGAAAAAGCGGTACCCCTCTCCTAGCGCACCATGGCTTTGCAACTTGAACCCGCTAGCCCGCCAGAAGTGGCCGTTTATCAGCCCTATTACGCCGTTGCCCGCCGACAGTACCTAGCCCTCGCGGTGGGCCTCTACAAAAAAGCCAGCCTGGAAGGGCAGAGGGCCATCGAGGGGGAAGAGCCTGTCCGCTTCTTGGCCAGTTGGCACATGTCCCCGTTGCCCTCGGATCTGACGGTGGTTCAGGTGATCTTTGCTCAGGATGCAGATCTCACCTATCAGCTCTCCATTGCCAACTACGAGTTTGTGGATCATCTGATCGATGTGGTCGCTTTGGTGCAGCGCGGACAACAGCCGGATTTCTCCACCGCCTTTTACAAGAAACTGATGCGATATGAAGATTGATCTGGGTTGCTCAGCCACCATCACTCTCTACGACACCACACTGCGGGATGGGGCCCAGCGAGAGGGTCTATCGCTGTCGGTGCAAGACAAGTTACAGATTGCCAAGCTGCTGGATCGGCTGGGGATCCCGTTTATTGAAGGGGGCTGGCCAGGAGCCAATCCCAAGGATGTGCAGTTTTTCTGGCAGATGCGGGAAGAGCCCCTAGAGCAAGCCGAGCTGGTGGCTTTTTGTTCTACCCGCAAGCCGGGGCGGCGGGCGGCAGACGATCCCATGCTGCAGGCCATTTTGGCGGCGGGCACCCGCTACGTGACGGTGTTCGGCAAGTCTTGGGATCTGCATGTTACCGAAGGTCTGGGCACCACGCTGGCCGAAAACCTGGCTATGATCCGGGATACCATTGCCTACTTGGGATCCCAGGGGCGGCGGGTCATCTACGATGCCGAGCACTGGTTCGATGCCTATCGCCACAACCCCGACTATGCCCTGCAAACCCTGGTGGCGGCTGCCGAGGCAGGGGCAGAGTGGCTGGTTCTCTGCGATACCAATGGCGGATCCCTGCCCCACGAGATTGCGGCGATCACGGCAGCCGTCTTGGCAGAATCCCATCACCTGCGGCATTTGCCCCTAGGGATCCACACCCACAACGACTCCGGCACTGCTGTGGCCAATGCCCTGGCGGCGGTGCAGGCAGGGGCGCGCATGGTGCAGGGCACCATCAACGGCTATGGGGAACGCTGCGGCAATGCCGACCTGTGCAGCGTCATTCCCAACTTGCAACTGAAGCTGGGCTATCGCTGTCTGCCGCAAGAGAAGCTGCAACACCTGACGGAGATCTCCCGCTCCATCAGCGAGGTGGTCAATTTGGCCCCGGATGACCATGCTCCGTTTGTGGGCCTATCGGCCTTTGCCCACAAGGGCGGGATCCACGTCAGCGCCGTTCAGAAAAACCCCCTCACCTACGAGCACATCGCCCCGGAGCAAGTGGGCAACTGTCGCCGCATTGTGGTCTCGGAACAGGCGGGGCTGAGCAACATCCTCCACAAAATGGCCGGATTCGGGATCCGGCTGGAGAAGTCGGATCCGCAGGTGCGCTTGATTTTGGAGCGGCTGAAAACCCTGGAGCTGCAGGGCTACCAGTTTGAGGCTGCTGAGGCCAGCTTTGAGCTGTTGGTGCGGGGCTTGCTGGGACAACGCTCCCATCCTTTTGAGGTGCTCAGCTTCAACGTGACGACCACCACACGCTCCGATTGGAACAGCAAAGACCGGGATCCCAGTGGCGAGGCAACGGATGTGCAATCGTTGGCAGCGGTGAAAATCGCGGTGCAGGGGCAGACTCGGGTGACGGCGGCGGAAGGCAATGGGCCGGTGGCCGCTCTGGATGGGGCGTTGCGCAAGGCGCTGCTGGAGTTCTATCCCCAACTGGAGGCGATTCACCTGTCTGATTACAAGGTGCGCATTTTGGATGGGCGAGCCGGCACCTCGGCCAAAACGCGCGTGCTGGTGGAGTTTAGCGACGGTCACCGCCGTTGGACAACGGTGGGGGTTTCCACCAACATCATCGAGGCCTCCTGTCGGGCTTTGGTGGAGGGCTTTGAGTATAGCCTGCTGCCGCCCAGCTCTCCTTTGCCGGCTGCGGCAGAGCACCGTTCTTCTCCGCTGGCTGCAAAAACGGCCTCCCCTTGAAGAAAAACCTTCAACTGGCTTTACCCTGGCAGCGCCCCTCTACCCCAGCAAGCTAAACCGTAACCACGACAGCTATGCGAATCATCGGCCTGACAGGCGGGGTGGGCACGGGCAAATCCACGGTCGCCCGCATCCTGGAGCAGCACGGGATCCCGGTGGCCGATGCCGATCAAATGGCCCGCCAGGCTTTGGCATTGGGATCCCCCATTCGCGAGCGGGTACTGGAACGCTATGGGAAGGCCATCCAAACACCCTCCGGGGATCTGGATCGCCGGCAGTTGGGCCAGATCGTGTTTGCAGATGCCGCTGAGCGGGCTTGGCTGGAGGCCCAAATCCACCCTTTCGTTAGAGCTCAACTGCAAGATTTTCTGTCCGCGTTGGCGGAGCAGAGCTCTAAAGTCCATGGGGTGCCGCTTGAGGAAGAGCCTGCCTCCCAAAAGCGTAGCGGGGTAGGATTTTCTTCTGGGCAGGGATCTCAAACCGTTTGTCTGATGATCCCGTTGCTGTTTGAAGCCCACATGGAAAATTGGGCCAGCGAGATTTGGGTGGTGACTTGCACCCCAGAGCAGCAGCGGCAACGCCTTGCCCGCCGGGATCTTCTTACACCGGCAGAAATCGAAGCTCGCATCGCCAGCCAGTGGCCTTTGGCGGAAAAAGTGCGCCGTGCCGATGTGGTGCTGGACAACTCCGGATCCCTGGCCGAGCTGGAAGCCCAGGTGAAGCAAGCTTTGGCGTCGGCGGGCCAGAGGCCATTTGCCTCACCCCCGCGGGCCGGATACAGTGACGGGTAGGGTCTGGTGGGACGGATCCCTTGGTATCCATGTACGGATGGGTTGAGGGAGAAACGATGCAGGAAGCAGGCTGCGTTGGCGAGACGGAGTTTGCCCAAGCTCTGGCCGCGCGGGAGCGGGAAATCCAGCTTTTGCGAGAGCGCAATCGCATCTTGCAGGGCCAGATAGACCTTCTGGAGCTGCGCCAAGAAAAGCAACACCGACAAATTCGCAGCTATGAGGCGGAGATTGAGCAGCTTTACCAAGAGAAGCAGTTGCTGGAGCAGATGATTCAAGAGTTGCCAGAGCTCTACCGGCGCAAGCTGCAAGCCCGCCTGCAGCCCATCCGCCAGCGCATCGCCGCCATCCAGGCCGAGAATCGCCAGCTTAGGAAGGAGGTGTATCAGCTCAGCTACCGCGTGCAGCACATGGATCAGCTTGACTCGCCCGGCTGGAGAGTGCAACTGCCCCAGCTTCCCTCTCTGCGTCGCCGGGATCCCAAGTCCCCTGGCCCGCCGCCGGTCACGTTAGCAGAGGGGAGCACAAAAGCTCTGCCCGCCCAGCCCCACTCTTGATGGGCAAAGAGGGATCCCGCCATCGAGAAGCCAGAATAGGAGAGCCCCGGTGGGATCGCGTCAGCAGAGCAGAGCTCTTGCGCGGTTCCGGTTGGGGCGCTGCTTGCTTGGAGATCCCGGAAATGGCCACCGCTGGCAACTATGAACCCCTGCATTTAAAATACCGCCCGCAGCGCTTTGCCGATGTGGTCGGCCAAGGAGCGGTGGTGCAAACGCTGGCCAATGCCATCCGGCTGGGGCGGGTGGCGCCTGCCTATTTGTTCTGCGGGCCGCGGGGCACGGGAAAAACCTCCAGCGCCCGCATCTTGGCCAAGTCTTTGAATTGTGAACAGGGGCCGACGCCGGATCCCTGCCAGGCGTGCAGCCAATGCCGCGCCATCACTGCGGGAGCCTCCCTGGATGTTCTCGAGATTGACGCGGCCAGCAACACCGGCGTAGACAACATCCGCGAGCTGATCGAGCGGGCCCAGTTTGCCCCGGTGAACAGCCGCTACAAAGTCTATGTCATCGACGAGTGCCACATGCTCAGCAATGCGGCCTTCAACGCCTTGCTGAAAACTCTTGAAGAGCCGCCCCCCCGCGTGGTATTTGTCCTGGCCACCACTGACCCGCAGCGGGTTTTGCCCACCATTGTTTCCCGCTGTCAGCGGTTTGACTTCCGCCGCATCCCCCTCGACGACATGGTGGCCCACCTGGGCAAGATCGCCGCCCAAGAAGGGATCCCTATCACGCCGGAGGCGCTGCAACTGGTGGCCCAACTTTCCCAAGGGGGCCTGAGGGACGCCGAACGCCTGCTGGACCAGCTCAGCCTCTTGGAAGGATCCATCACCCCGGAGGCGGTTTGGGACTTGGTGGGCGGGATCCCGGAACAGCAGCTTTTGGCTCTGATGGATGCGCTGCTGGCTCAGGATGTGCAGGCGGTGCTCAGCCAAACTCGGCAATTGTTGGAGCGGGGCAAAGAGCCCTTAGCCCTGTTGCAGAACTTGGTGGCCCTTTACCGGGATCTGCTGCTGGTCAAGACAGCCCCCCAGCAACGGGAGTTGGTCGCTGTAACGGACTCCACCTGGGCAGCCCTGCAGCAACGGGCCCCTCGCTACTCGGTGGAGATACTGCTGGCAGCCCAGAGCCATCTGCGCCAGTGTGAGCCGCAAATTCGTCAAAGCGGACAGCCCCAACTGTGGTTGGAAATTGCCCTAGTGGATCTGCTGGGCCAGCTGCGCCCAAGCATGGTGGCTGAGGATTCAGCGGAACGGAGTCCTTTCCCAGCCCTTGACCTATCTCCTGCACCCCAGAGAACTCCCCCAGACGGGACAGCCCCTCCGGCCCCTGCTGCGACCATCAGCCCATCAAGCCCATCAACTGTTGGTGAGATAGATGAATTAACTGTTGGGCCTTCAGCCTCCCCTGCTGTTGCGTCGAGCCAGAAGGCAGATCGCGCTACTCGGACGGAGTCCTCGGAGCAGCCCAGAGAACCGGCAAGGGACGCCGCCACAGTCAAGCTGCTGCGCCCCCACTGGGACGAGTTCCTCAAGCGCCTCTCTCCCCTCACCAAGGCTCTGATGGGATCCGGCCACCTGCACCAAGAGACTCCTGAGGCAATTACCCTCGCCTTTCCCAGCAAGGGTTTGGTGGAAAAAGTGCGCAGCAAAGAAGCCGAACTGCGGTCGGTGCTCCACAACCTGCTCCAGCGTCCTGTGCAGCTCAACTTGATTGTGCAGCGGGGGCCGGATGTTTCCATTCGCGTCAGTGGGACGGAGTCCTCGGCATTGCCCAGCCGAGAAAAAGACCTGCCCCCCGTCCCCCCAGATCCTGTCACCACGCCGGGGTTGCAGAGCGATAGCACCAACAGTCGTGCTTCCTCAAGGGAGCCCAGAGCAGAACCGCAGAGCCACGACCTTGCCCGACGACAGCAACATTCCCCTTCTGACTCCAGCCCACCTTCGCCAGAGCCTGAGCGGGACAATCCTATGGGTGGCCCCAAGGTGGCCGGCTTGGCAACCCAAGGACTCTCTCCCGCCGGTGCGAACAAAGTGCTCCGCACCGCTGTCGCGACCGATTCTCCAAGTCGTGCAGAGCGCCGCGACACCCTGCACGGTGGGCAGTCCTTCGAGCTAACCCAGGAGCTGGCGGAGATTGCCCGCCGTTTTGCCGACCACTTCAACGGCAGCTTGGTGGATTTGGAAGGGGTGTTGGGGTCTGACGTGACGGGATCCACGGAAGAGCTCTCCTCAATAGAGGCTATAGAAGCCGAGGGATCCCCTGACCTGCTCTCCGGTGAGACCTACGGCTCGCCAACAGGAGCAGAGCCGTCCGCGTCAGCGGGGCGGAGTCCTCATCCCGTAGACTTTCCCAATGCAGTAAGGAATCCGTCCTACCGGCGTGAGCAGTCTTCTCAGCTTGCCGTTCGCCTCAGCGGGACGGAGTCCTTGGAGGAGGAGCATGACTCTAGTCAATAATAAGCTCAACTATACTGAAAATAATGTATAATATGTTCAGTACGGATTACTACCAGTTGATCTTTCTGTTTACTTTCGAGTCTGCCAACATGGTAGCCAAAGCAAAGCAGAAAATTGGTAGTAAGACGACACGGAAACTGCGCTTTGGGTATTCTACTCAAAGCTTTGCGGGATACCGCCATTCTGGTTGGAAACAAACAGAATGCTATCGCTGCATAGTTGAACAGTGATGTTCAGCAGTGTTCAGCGTAAATGTATCAGGTGCCTTTTTAAGCGCTATCTTAAGTTTGATAAAGCCAGCCTCATCTTGCCGACGATGACCTTCCCCATCTCTCCCTTAATTCGCTGCGCTGTGCAGGCTCTGTACTGGGGACTGGTTCTGCCCCTACCCATCCTGCTGGCTCGGCAACAGGCAACACCTCTTGAGCTGGGATCCCTTTGGATTGCTCTGCTGCTGGGATGGGGGGTAGTCCTGGGATCCCTGAGCCAGCAGATTCAGTTGGACGAAGAGGGCATGCAGGCCACCTACCCCAGTTGGGTGCCGCCTTTTGTGCGGCAGGAGTGGCAGATCCGGTGGGCCGATATCGAGCGCATTGAGCCCCGCTCCACCAGCCAGGGTGGTATGGTGTATTACTTGGTCAGCCGAGGGGGGGATCGCGTACTTTTGCCGATGCGGGTGACCAGGTTCAAGCAGCTGTTGGCTGAGATTCGACGGCACGCTCAACTGGAGATTGGCGGGCTGCGCCCCTACGTTCAGCCTTGGATGTACGGGCTCCTAGGATGTTTTGCTCTGCTTCTGTTGCTCTGGGATGGGATGGTCGCCATCTGGGTCTGGGCAAGTCCGGTGGGAACCTAGCCCAACCACAGGCGGTTCCGGGTCTGGCTGTCCAGGCAGGGATTCTGTCTTCTGAGGGCCAACGGCAATCCAGCTCCCTTCCGGGCCAGGCTCTATGTCGGAAAAGCGGATGGGGTTGGCGGAAAGGACTCCGTCCTGCTAGCGCGAACAGTTGAACTATCCCACCCTCGCCAGAACTTGCCCATGTCTGGGATCCCGATTGCCCCCTTTGAGGCTACGCCTGCTTCGCGACCAGGCTCTGCCCCTTCTCTGGAGAGGTTGAGTCTTGAGCAGGTCAACCTCTCCGCCTCTTCGCTGGCCTTGCTGGACCATTGCCCCCGCCTGTTTCGCTATGTGTACCTGGAGCGGTTGATCTGGCCTGCTGCCAGGGCTTTTGAGCACGAGCTGGAGCAGAGGCGCGGACGGCAGTTTCACCGTTTGGTGGAATGGCACAGCCGCGGGCGGCAGGTGGAGCTGCGTTTGTCTGCCCTGGATGAAGTGGTGCAGCAGTGGTGGCAGGTGTTCTTGGCCAGCTCCCATGCCCATCCCCAGGGACGGGTGTTGGCGGAGTTGCCCCTGTGGCAACGGATTGAGGGCTTTAAGCTGATAGCCCGTTTGGATCGGCTGGTGATTATCCCCGGATCCCTGCACATCCTGGACTGGAAAACTGAGCGTCAACGTCCTCGCGATGAACAGTTGGCCCAAGACTGGCAGGTGCGCCTTTACCCTCTGCTGCTCTGCGAGGTAGCTCAGCAGCTGCCCCTGGAAGGCCCTTTTGAGCCGGAGCAGGTGCAACTGACCTTTTGGTATGTGCAACATCCGCAGCAGCCCTTCCACCGGTATTACAGCGCCGCCGCCTATGAGCAAGACCTGGCCCACCTAAGAGCCACTCTGAACCACCTGCGGCAACTGGAGGCGCAAGACTTTCCCATGACCCCCCACACTGAGCGCTGCAACAGTTGTCTGTTTCGCTCCCGCTGCCATGGGCTGCTACCGGAAGGGATCCCTTCCCAAGACCTCACAGATTGGGTTTGGCCCATGCAAGAGCCTGCGCCGCCTGAGGATCCCATCCCTGATACCTATTGAGGGCCGGGGCAGGAGCTGTTTTGGCAGCAACCCATGCATACCCTATTATGGGGCCGTTCGCGATAGCGAGACGGAGTCCTTTGTTCCCAACGTTTCCCATCTGGAAAGGCTACGGCCAGGGATCCCCGGTTGCAGGGCTTGGCCTGGAACTTGTGCCCCTGGTGTGGAGGATAACTGCAATTTTCTCGGAGACTTGCATACTGGGTTAGATGGTTTTATCAGCGCTGTCAACTGTGATCGCGAGTGTCATCTCCAGTACTTCCACCGTCCGGGATCCCGACTGGGATGTGGAAGTAACCGGCCTCTACAAGCGTTTTGGCGATTTTGTGGCTCTCAATGGCATTGAGCTGAACATCCGGCGGGGGGAGTTTTTCGGCCTGCTGGGCCCTTCCGGCTGCGGCAAGACCACCCTGCTGCGCATCCTGGCCGGCCTGGAGATGGCCGATGCTGGGGAAGTGGTGATTCGAGGTCGCCCGGTGGGCCACTTGCCCGCCCACAAGCGCAATGTCAACACCGTGTTCCAGAGCTATGCCCTTTTCCCTTTTATGACGGTGGAGGACAACATCGCCTTCGGCCTGCGCATGCGGGGTGTGCGGGGAGAAGCTCTGCGCAAGCGGGTAGCGGCTGCTATGGAATTGGTGGAGATTGCAGCTCTGGCCAAGCGGAAGCCCCATGAGCTGTCGGGGGGACAGCAGCAGCGGGTGGCCTTGGCTCGGGCTTTGGTGAACGAGCCGGAAGTGCTCTTGTTGGATGAGCCGCTGTCGGCGTTGGATGCCAAGTTGCGCAAGCAGCTTCAGGTGCAGTTGTGCGAGTTGCAGCGCCGCCTGGGCATGACCTTTATTTTCGTTACCCACGACCAAGAAGAGGCTTTGGTGACCAGCGACCGGGTGGCGGTGATGCGGGCGGGGCGCATTGAGCAAGTGGGCCTTATCGATGAGGTGTATGAGCGCCCGGCGACGGCCTTCGTAGCCGACTTTTTAGGGGCCAGCAACCTGATCGAGGGGATCGCCTGTGGGACGGACTGTGTGGATACGCCCTTGGGAAAGCTGAAGGTCTTGGGGATCCCGGCCAGCTCGGAACCGGTGCAATTGGCTATTCGCCCGGAAAAGATCCAGCTCTCTCGCAGCGGCTGGGATCTGCTGCCCAACCAGGTGCCGGTGCGGGTGGAAAACCTCATCTACACTGGGGCTGAGAACCAATACCTGTTGCGGACAAACCAAGGTCAGCAGCTCAAGGCCACGGCCCTCAACACCGATATTGAGGATGCAGGGTTTGAGATCGGCGCAGCGCTGGTGGCCCACCTACCCCCGAAAAGCCTAATCCGTTTGCGACCGGATCCCCGTCAGGAGGAGACTGGATGTTGAAGCTGCCATCTCCTGTGGGCAAGTGGATCCCTGGCCAAGCCCAGGTGCGATTTGGGGAGCTGCTCACCCCTTGGCAGGAGTTGGGGCGCAGCCTAATTTTTGCTGGGCCAGGGGTGCTGTGGGTGATGTTTTTTCTGGTGCTGCCGGGGCTGTTGCTGTTGGTGTGCAGCTTTCTCAGCCGCGGGGAGTTTGGCCAGATTCAACTGCCCCTGACCCTGGAGAGCTATCTGCGCATTCTCGGCTTTGGCCCCTTGGGATGGACGCCCATCTACTGGCAGATCTTGGGCCGCAGCCTGCTGGTGGCGGGGGTGACCACCTTTTTTTGCGTGCTGCTGGCCTACCCATTGGCTTTCTTCATTGCCGCCCACCCACCCCGACAACGGGATCTGTTGCTCACCTTGGTGGTGGTGCCCTTTTGGACGAACCTGGTGATCCGCACCTATGCCTGGATGGTGGTGCTGGCCCCGGAAGGGTGGCCGGCTCGCTTGGCGGCCTGGCTGGGCTGGATCCCACCGCAAACGGCTCTGTATCCCAGTTGGCTGGCGGTTTATCTGGGCATGGTCTACACGTTTTTGCCCTACATGGTCTTGCCCCTGTACACGGCGGTGGAGCGCATCGATTGGCGGCTGGCGGAAGCGGCACGGGATCTCTATGCCAAGGGTTGGCAGGTCTTTTGGTGGGTGCTTCTGCCCCAGACCTTGCCTGGACTGGCGGCGGGCCTCATTCTGGTGGGGATCCCGGCTTTCGGCATGTTCGTAGTGCCGGATCTGTTGGGGGGCAGCAAAACGCTGTTGATCGGGAATGTGATTCAGTTGCAGTTTGGCTCCAGCCTGGACTATCCTTTCGGGGCGGCCCTCAGCTTTTTGGTCACCGGCCTCACCCTGGGGTTGATCTACGCCTACAGCCGCTACGCTGGCACCCGCAGCCTAGAAAATCTGGTTTGAGGAGCTGCTGTGGGCCTTGAGCAAAGCTGCCAGTTGCTTGCGCATCAGGATCCCGGGCTTATCGGTGAGCATGTGCTGCTCGGCGCTGAGGGTGAGGGGCACGTCGGGATCCGTGGTTTCCAAAATGGCTTTGTCTTCCAGGGTCACGGCCCGGTCAAAGCGGATAACCTCTGCGGCTGGGGTATCGGCCTCGGTGTCGTTGCGCAAACAAAACTGCACCACCTGGGAGGCTCGGTCGTTGATGGGAGTGGGGGTGTTGACGATAACATGGCTGCGGCCATTGGGGTAGCGGATGTGAAGGTGGTTGGTGAAGGGCAAATGCCAGGTTGAAGTGGTGGTGCGCTCGGTTTTGGCGGCAGCAATGCCCAGGTTTTTTTGTTGCAGCTCTGGGTTGGCTACACCGAGCACTGTGCGGGTGCGGATCCCGTAGTCCAGCTCCTCGACCTCGAAGTGGCTGGGTACCAAGTCTTCCATACTGCCAAAGGTGTTCTGGTGTACAAAGCTGATGTGGGCGGCATCGAACTCGTTCTCGCAGATGCGCAAGCTGGCACATTCCCAGCGTTCGTAGAACTCGTGGATGAGCCGGTAACTGGGATCCTCGGCTTCTGGGATGACCGGGATCCCCCGTAGAGGCTGGGGATGCAAGCACACCCAAGCATAGCCATAGCGGGCCTGGCAGAGATAGGCGGGAATGCGGTAGCTCTCTGGGATGCGGGCCTGATCCGGCAGTTGCGGCACCTTGACACAGGCTCCCGTGCCATCAAACTCCCAGCCATGGTAGGGGCAGCGAAGGTGGCCGTTGCCAACGATCCCCTTGGACAATTGAGCCGATCGATGACAGCAGCGGTCTGCGGCTGCCTGGGGCTGTCCGGCCTCGTCCAGCCAAAGGACGATCTTTTCCCCCAGCAGCTCGAAAGGTTGCGGGGATCCCTGCTCCAATCGGCTGAGGGGCATCACCGGGTACCAAAAGCGCCGAAAGACAGGATGCTGGGTCACCAACATGGCAAAACCATCTGTGTCGTGTGGCCGGATTCTGTATAGCAAATTCGTGAATTCGGTTCCGTAGCCCGCGCCACAATCTCTATTTGGGGATCTTGCAGATCTGGGCAAACTCATTCCCAGGGGAGCTCAACTCATGAGGAAACCCTAGAACCTCTGGTACGGTAAAGATACTGATCTTGCGTTTGAGTTTCCAGAGGGATCCCTTGACCTCAACTTTGCCTTCTCAGACCTTCTTGCAGGCTCTGCACACCCCTTCCCCTGCTTGGGATGCCATCGTCATCGGTGCTGGGATCGGGGGATTGGTCGCGGCCAGCCAGTTGGCTGCCAAAGGATACCGTGTGCTGGTGCTGGAGAAATACCTCATTCCAGGGGGCAGTGCCGGCTATTTTGAGCGTCCGGATCCCTTAGGCAACGGGATCTACCGCTTTGACGTGGGCGCTTCCATGATCTTTGGGTTGGGCACCCAGGGTACCACCAACTTGCTGACCCGCGCCTTGGCAGCGGTGGGCCAGTCCATAGACTCTATCCCCGATCCGGTGCAGATTGCCTACCACCTGCCCAAGGGGCTCAATCCCCGAGTACACCGGGATTACGGGCAGTTTTTGCAGGAGCTATCCGGCTACTTTCCCCGGGAAGCCGCCGGCATTCGCCGGTTCTACGATAGCCTGTGGCCCATCTTCAACAGCCTCAACGCCATGGAGCTGCTCTCGTTGGAGGAGTGGGGCTATCTGTTTCGGTCTTTTGTGGGTAATCCCCTCGGCTGCCTGACCTTGGCGCGCTATTTGCCGGTGAATGTGGGCCAGGTGGCGCGGCGCTGTCTGCGGGATCCGGATTTGCTGCGCTTTGTGGACATGGAGTGCTACTGCTGGTCGGTGGTGCCGGCGGATCGCACGCCCATCATCAATGCCGGGATGGTGTTTTGTGACCGACACTAC
Organism: Thermostichus sp. MS-CIW-36; assembly: GCF_054059035.1. NCBI lineage: Bacteria > Bacillati > Cyanobacteriota > Cyanophyceae > Thermostichales > Thermostichaceae > Thermostichus > Thermostichus sp. MS-CIW-36. Next base: position 12,161 of record NZ_JBSSBR010000024.1, on the reverse strand, counting down.
GGCGGTGTCAACTATCCCAAAGGGGGGGTGGGGCAGATCGCCCAAAAGCTGGCCCAGGGACTAGAGGCCCATGGCGGGCAGATCCGCTACAAAGCGTCCGTGCGGCGGATCCTAGAAGAAAGAGGTCGGGCGGTGGGTGTAGAGCTGGCCAGCGGGGAAAAGCTCTTTGCCCGCACAATCATCTCCAATGCCACCCGCTGGGACACCTTTGAGCGCCTATGGCCGGGATCCCTGCCCAGGGCGGAGCGGCAGTGGCAAAAACGCTACCAGCAATCCCCTAGCTTTTTAAGCTTGCACCTGGGGGTGCGGGCCGAGGCCCTGGCCGGCGAATGCCATTGTCACCACATTCTCCTGGAAGATTGGGATCAGATGGAGGCTGAGCAGGGCACCCTTTTCGTCTCCGTCCCCACCCTGTTGGATCCCGACCTGGCTCCCCCGGGCCGCCACATTGTTCATGCCTTTACCCCCAGTTGGATGTCCACCTGGCAAGGGTTGAACCCAAGCCAGTACCAGATCCAAAAACAGCAAGCCGCCGACCGGCTTATCCGCCGCCTGGAGGCCCTTTGGCCCCAACTGGGATCCCACATTGAACTGAAGGAGATAGGCACCCCCCGCACCCACCGCCGCTTTTTGAGCCGCAGCAACGGCACCTATGGGCCTATCCCCAGCCGGGATCCCTGGGGCTTGCTGGGCATGCCCTTCAATCGCACCGCCATCCCCAACTTGTACTGCGTGGGGGATAGCACCTTCCCCGGCCAAGGGCTCAATGCCGTTGCCTTCTCCGGCTTTGCCTGCGCCCACCGGGTGGCAGCGGATTTGGTTTAGGTTGCCCTTCTCCTCGCTTACCGGTTTGGAAAAGCGAGTTACAAGTCCTCGAAATGCCGACATAGACATCCAAACATCAACAACTCAGAAGCAACACAACGGGGGCATTCCCAATAGCAGTGAAACTGTTGTTCCGTTGATCCCCAACTCCCCTCTTCCTCTGGGAAAAGGGCTAATGGTGGAGCTTGGGGGATGTTTATATCCACTTGAAATGACTATACTGGGCAGAGAAATCTGGGGAATTTCTAGCCACTTTGTAGCGGATGTCGGACTTGACACCTACAGACAAACTTCTGGCCGGGATCCGAGCTCAGCAGGCAGGAGATCTGCGGCAAGCAGAGGCCATTTACTCCGAAATCTTGGCGGATTTTCCTGAGCATGCAGATGCCCTTCACCTGTTGGGAACGGTAGCTCAAGCCAGAGGAGACTCGGAATTGGCAGCGGCTCTCATTGCAGAAGCCATTGAGCAACATCCCGAAGTGGCTCTGTATCACCACAATTTGGGTGTCGTCTATGAGTCTTTGGGTCAACTGGAGGAAGCGCTATCCTGTTATCAGCAAAGCCTGAAACTGAATCCACACGCTGCTGGATCTGCCTTTCAAGCTGGAAAAATCTTAGTTAACCTGCGACGTAGCGAAGAAGCCATTGCCCTACTCAATCCTCTACTGGAAAACTCGGATGAACAGACAGGGATCCCTTTGGCGCAGGTGCATCTGAATCTGGCCATCGCCTGTCGAGATCAAGGAGAACACGCTGTTGCGTTGGATCACCTGGAGAAAGCAATGGCTTTGGATCCCCAGTTAGAACAGGCTCGTTGGTTTTATCATCTGTATCTGCCAGCAGTCTATCGGAGCGAGGAAGAACTCAACTCCTTTCGTGCTCGCTTTATCGAGCATCTGGATTGTCTTATTGAGGAAACTCCCCTAGAAACGGAGGAGCAACGTCGCAGAGCGCTGTGGGCGTCAGGACTGGGAACCAATCACTACCTACAGTACCAAGGCTACAACGACCTGGATTTGCAGAAAAAATATGCCCAGTTTGTTCAACGCATAGTCAACGCCTGTTATCCCGATTGGAGATATCTTCCTTGCCAATCCCAACCAGGGGATCCCCTCCGAGTTGGGTTTGCCTCAGCTTCCATGCGAGCTTGCTCTTACAGCCGCTTATCTCTGGGTTGGGTTAAGTACCTGAACGCCAATTGGGCTGATGGACAGGCTAACTCGGAGCGAAAGTTTCAAGTCTTCGCCTATCACTTGGATCCCAGAACCGATTTCATGACAGACCGGTATCGTCAATATGCCGATGTGTTTCGATACATTCCCACCGGACTTGAGGATGCAGCCCGACAAATCCTGCAGGATCAGCTAGATATTTTGGTGTATTTGGAGATTGGTCTTTCACCTCTTATTCTGCAACTGGCTTCCCTGCGACTGGCACCGATACAGTGCTCCACTTGGGCTCATCCTATAACTTCTGGACTTTCTACGATTGACTATTTCCTCTCCAGCGATTTAATGGAGCCAGAGGATGCTCAAGAACATTATAGTGAAACCCTGATTCGTTTACCTCATTTGGGTACTTGCTTCGAAAAGCCGGTTTTGCCTCAGCAAAAGCGCTATCGAGAGGATTTCGGCCTGCGCAGAAACGCAGTGGTTTACCTAGCTTGTCAATACTTGGGTAAATATCTGCCCCAATATGACTATCTTTTTGCCGCTATTGCTCAGCGAGTGCCCAACGCTCAATTTGTTTTTTTGGCTCTACCCAATGCTGCTATTGCCCGACAATTTCGGGAACGGCTCACCCGGGCTTTTTCTTTGTATGGCCTCAATGTAGAAGACCACTGCCTGATCCTGCCCGGATTGGATTATCAAGACTACTTGGATCTCAACCGCTGTGCCGATCTTATGTTAGATTCCTATGGCTGGTCAGGTGGGATCACCACCCTAGAAGCCGTTGCGATTGGGTTACCTGTAATCACTTGCCCTGGAAAGCTGATGCGGGGGCGGCATACCTATGCCATTCTCAAAAGAATGGAGCTGGACAGCTTAATTGCCTCGGATCTTAAAAGCTACGAGGATTTGGCCGTAAAACTGGGATCCGATTCTGAGTTTCGCTACCACATGGCTGAGGAGGTTCGGCAGCGATGCCACCTACTCTTCGAAGATCGAGAATGTGTGGCAGCCCTGGCCCATTTCTTCCTCACCAAGAAGCCCGACGCCAGTAGTGGTTAGCCCACTGCGAAAAAGGGTTTTGCTCTGGATCCCTTCCTGAGGACAAAATTGGCTCAACGGCCCCACTACGCCCTTGAAGCTCCCTTCTCGAGGTCAACAGCGGAACAGCCCCCCCAGGCCGGTGCAAGCCTAAACGTGGGAAAATCCTGTCAGTGATCTGCATTTTGCTGAGAATTGCTCAGAGCATCGTAATCTAGAGGAACATTGACATCCGGTGTCCGGAGGAGTGCTTATGCCAGGGCCAGCATCGAATGCTTCTAGAGCTCCGCAGGGATCCCTGCAGAGGGTTTTCTTGTGCCTTTTGGCCTCAGCTGCGGTTTTGGCAGGCTGTGGAGGAAGTGGAGGGAGTACAATACCGCCTCTGGTGAACGTCTGCGAACAAGCCTTCAGTCCAGGCCTTTTTGCATCGATTGGTCTGCGCCGACAGGGGGATAGGCGCAGTGGAACCTTGGGGCCGAATAGCCTTTTGGAGTTTTATTTTGATGAGGAGGGCAATTTTCGAAATGCCCGGGAATTCCCACCCCCTCCCGGCACGTTTACCTTTTATTCAGATGGGTTTCTTTACTTTCCCTCTGCAGCCAACGTTACGGGGGTTACGATCCGGCTGACCAGCCCGGTTTTCGACCCGCTATTGGTCATCGGCAGCTTTGACAGCAACCAGAGATTTGATCCTGACGTTTTTGTGAATGATGATGCCACCCCTGGCAACTTTACCACCTCTGAGCTGACCATCCCCGTGCGGCAAGACCGCTGCTACTTGCTCCGGGTGGAAAGCTACTGGGCGCAAAATGCCTCTCCAACGGCTGGGCCGGGTAGCCCTGGGCGAGGCCCTTACACCATCGAAGTTGTGAGCGAAAGCTTTGCTGCTCCTCCTCCACCGCCTCAACGGCAACAGAAACCGGACGATAGGGAAGACGGCGGCGGCGGTGATCGGGGAGGAGGCGTAGGTATTTAGCTCTGCCGTGTGAGCCTAATGGCGAAGCTGGCGCTACCACAGGTAGCCGTTCCTCGAATCGAGCGCCCGTCAGCGCTGACCGTGCCGCTCCAAGTGATGGTTGGGGTGCCACTACCCGCTGCCTTACCGCTGACAGAAAGTTGGCTGCCGATAAGCTGGCCGCTGCGCTCAGAAAAGCTGGGGGAGGAAACGCTGATCTGGTTGCCCTCCTGACGAATGGAGACGGTTTCCTGGACGCCAGCCGCAACATTGACCTTGCACAGGGATCCCTGCCAGATAAAAGATCCTCCCTCGTAAAGCCACTCGCCGCTGAGGGCCAGCTCTGCCGCAGGTGTTGGCGTTGCTGGGGCAGGTGTGGCAGTGGGAGTGGGGGATGGAGTCGGGGTGGGGGTAGGAGTACGAGGGACAAGCGGGGTGAATTGAGGGATAGGGGTAAGCGTCGGTGTCGGAGTGGGTGTTGGCGCTGGAGTCGGGGTGGGTGTCGGCGTCGGCGTCGGGGTGGGCGTTGGCACCGGAGTGGGTGTTGGTGCTGGAGTCGGGGTGGGCGTCGGCGTCGGAGTGGGTGTTGGCGCTGGAGTCGGGGTGGGCGTCGGCGTCGGCGTCGGGGTGGGCGTTGGCACCGGAGTGGGTGTTGGTGCTGGAGTCGGGGTGGGTGTCGGCGTTGGAGTGGGAGCAGGTTCGAGTGTAGGTGTTGGGGTTACTTCAGCGGTAGGGATCGGATCCGGTTCTTCCCGGCTATCGCGAACCGCTGGACGTGGCCACAGCAAAAAGGCGGCCAGCAAAGCCATAACGCCCAGGGATCCCCCGGCCAAAACCCACTTCAGGTTGCTGTCGGAAGGCTGTAGAACCGTTTGGGGGGCAGCTTGCCGCAGAGGGCGAGTGCGGGGAGTATCGGTTCGTGCCGGCGTGGCAGGGCGAGCGACGGGGGGATCCTGAACGGTCGGGAGAGCGTTGCTGGCTGGGATCACTGTGGAGGGCGTTTTGGGAGTTTCATCCTCACTTTGGGGGGAGGGATCCGGTGTTTCCGGCGAAGCTTCTGCTGAGGAGGGTTCCCGCTCGGTGATGTAATAGGGGATCCCTGCACCTGGAGGAGGGGGAGAGACCGGCTCATCTTCGATGAGATCCAGATCCTCATCGCGGATATCTTCAAAGGCTCCAGAAGCCGATCCTGTATTGCGGGTGGTTTGGATCGGTGGCTTGGACTCAGAAGAGGGTGGAGCATCCTGTTGAGGCTTGGCACTGCCGGTGGGCAGGATCACAGTGCTGGCTTGGCCACTAGAGAGTTGGGTGGTTGCCGTCAGGTCATAGGCTTGCAGCAGTCGTTCCCCCAGCTCCCGCATCGTTTGCGGTCGTTCGTCTGGGTTTTTTTTCAGGCAATCCATCACCACGGCTGCCAAGGGGGGTGGGATCGGCTGGGGAGCTGCCTTCGGGTTGATCTCGATTGGGCTTTCGTAGCAATGGGCGTGGATCCAGCTGTGCAGGGAGTCGGTTTCCATCTGAAAGGGCATGGATCCCGTCAGCATCTCGTAGAGCACTACCCCAAAGGAGTAGATATCCGAGCGGGCATCCAAGGCTTTGCCCCGTATCTGTTCGGGAGAGGCGTAGCGAGCTGTGCCGATAAATCCTCCCCCTTTTTGGGTGCCCAGGCTGAGGGTGTGATCCGCCAGGGTTTTGGCCACGCCAAAGTCGAGGATTTTCAGTTGGGGGATGAGCTTGCCATTTTGAAAAACTTGCTCGATGAAGAGGTTGCTGGGTTTGATGTCGCGATGGATAACGCCTCGAATCTCGCGACCCTCTACCTTGGCCTGAAACGTGTGGGCAAAGTGCAGCCCCTCACAGGCCTGCAAGGCTAGTCGAACGGCTTGTCGAACCGGCAAAGCCCCTTTTTCTCGGATCAGCTTGCCCAGATCCTGCCCCTTGAGGTACTCCATCACCAAGTAGGCCTGCTCCCCCTCTTGGCCGTGATCCAAAACCTTGACGATGCGAGGATGCTGCCCCAGAAGGGTGCTAACGCGGATCTCTTCGGCAAAGCGACGGCGCAAGTCTGTCTGGAAGTCGCCCCGGCTCAGCAGCATGGGGGCATATAAGATCTTGACAGCTACCTCTTGGCCGTTGTTGTGTAAGTCTAAGGCGCGGAAGACGGATCCCATACCGCCGCTACCAATTTCTTGAATCAGCTGGTAGCGGTTGCCCAAAATGCGGTTGGTGAGATCTGCGGTCATGGGTTTGCAGCTTGGAGAAGAGGAATTGCAGGGGGAATGTCCATACCATAAACCGAATTGCTGAGGTCTGCACCAGCCTACGCCGGTGGCTGAACTCAGGGATCCGGATTGGGGCCATCTGTTGGAAATGGCGGGGTTTTCAGTTGATTCTTCAAGGTGACTTCTCAGCTAGAAATCGCAGGAGCCCCGCACTGTACCCGTAGGGTCAGTGTCGGGAGGAATGCGGAAGTTATGATAGAACCATGACCCAAGTCCTGACCGTATCCTGCAAGCTCAAGGCGTCCCAGTCGCAAGCCGCCAAATTGGACGCGACAATGGATGCCTTTGTGCAGGCGTTGAACTGGGTCAACCAGAACACGCCGGAGAAAGTCGCCAACGCCGTTAAGCTCCAGTCTCTGTGCTACCGCGAAATCCGTGCCCGGTTCGGCTTGTCCAGTAACTTGGCAAGGACTACGTCCCGCTTACGCGACCAGCAGGTCTGCAGACGGCTGGCCGGCGCCCGTAAAGTTGCCCAACAGAAAAACCGCCCCGTCAAAGCGTTCAAAGGGGGCTTCGCTACCTACGACGCTCGTATCTTTTCGTTCCGCGAGAAAGACTGGACGGTGTCGCTGACCACGGTGGAGGGTCGGGAGCGCTTTGAGCTGGCGATTGGCCGCTACCAGAGAGAACGGCTGGCGGGCTCCAATCCCAAATCTGCCACTCTGGTCAAGCGCAAAGACGGTTCCTACTCCATTCAAATCTGTGTGGAAGCAGAGCCATCCCCACCGCAACGCACGGGTAGAGTGCTGGGGGTGGACTTGGGAAGGACAGATATTGCCCATACGTCAGAAGGGGATAACTGGAATGGACAGCAGTTGAACCGAATCCGCGACCACTACTCCAAGCTGAGGGCGGCACTCCAACGCAAAGCCAGTAAGGGCACCCGCAGTTCGCGGCGCAGATGCAGAGAACTGTTGCAACGGCTGTCTGGCAAGGAGAGACGCTTTCAGGCGTGGGTCAATCATCGCATCTCCAAAGCTATTGTCTCCAGGGCAAAGGCGACAAATAGCGCTATTGCTCTGGAAGACTTGACAGGGATTCGGGAAAGGGTCAATCAACAGCCGCGCAGCAAAGCCGAACGGCGCAGGGCCAACAGTTGGGCGTTCTACCAACTACGCCAGTTTCTGGAATACAAGGCGAGGGCTGCAGGGGTTTCTCTGATTCTTGTGCCGCCTGCTTACACGTCGCAGACCTGCCACCGGTGTTTGCACATTCATCCCGACCCTGCGCAATCCTACCGCAGTGGAAAGAAGTTTAAGTGTGGACACTGTGGATGGGAAGGGGATGCGGACTTGAATGGTGCGAATGTGATTGCGCTTTTGGGGGCTGCCGTAAACCAGCCTAGAGGCTCGTGGTTGGCTTGCCAACTGCAGGGCTACCGAAAGCCCGCCCTGTGCTGCGAAGCAGTCAGGGTCGGGTAGTTTACATTTACTTAACTGTTACTTAAAAGTTGTAGAAGAAAGCTCTGGCGGGGGCAGTGACGCTCAAGGGAGAGCTGCGGTGATCGGTTTCACCGTCCAAGAGAACATTTTCTGGTTAACTTTGGGGGGGATAGTCTGGATTATCCTGAGCAATCCCCAGTCTGAAGAAGGGGACAATCGACAGGGATCCCTTGATGAGGTTGACCATGGACTTGGGCTTGGTGGTGATTGCCTACAAAGAGGGGGATCGGGAGAGCAAAGCCGCTTGTCAGAGGTGTGCTGAACAGTTGCGCCGGCGCGGCGTTACGGTGTTAACGGCTCCCACCGGCTTGCACCACAACCCCTACCCAGTCTTTTTGGAGGCCACCTCGGATCCCATCGATCTGGCGGTGGTGCTGGGGGGAGATGGCTCGGTGTTGGCGGCGGCACGATACCTGGCTCCCCATGGGATCCCGATTTTGCCGATCAAAGCGGGGGGTAGGCTGGGGTTTTTGGCCCAGTCGGAGCGGGTGCTGCAACAGGATCCCTGGGATCGTATCCAGGCGGGGGATTTTTTCTTGCAAGCCCGCATGATGTTGCAAGCCCAGATTTGGGAACAGCCGCAGTTGGGACGAGGGGATCCCTTGGCCGCCCGTGGAGAGGGAAAACCCCAGGGCCGCCCGGTTAGCGAAGTCTACTATGCCCTCAATGAGATCTGCCTGAAGCCGATCAACCGAGAACGGCTGCCTGCCGCGATCATGGAGATCGAGGTCAACGGAGAGATTTTGGATCAGTACCACGGGGATGGCGTGCTGGTGGCCACACCGACGGGATCCACCTCTTACACTCTGGCAGCCAATGGCCCCATCCTCGAGCCCACCCTCGACGCCATCATCATCACCCCTATTTGTCCCCTGAGTTTGTCCAGCCGTCCTATTGTCATCAGCGGCACAGCCAGGGTGGACATTTGGCCTCTTGCCGATCCCGAAGGGTTGACCCGCCTGTGGACAGATGGCGTGTTGGCCCAGTCGGTGAATCCCGGCCAGTGGGTTCACATTCAGCAAGCGCCTACACCGGCCAAGCTGATGATCCTGGAAAAAGAGCTCTCCTACTTTCGCACTCTGCGGGAAAAATTGCAGTGGGCGGGCAGCCGCATCTACATCCCCACCACCAACCACCGCCCCGAAGGGGGATAAGGAGAGCTAGAGTGGCGAAGTTCACCACCCATCCGCACATCTCCCATGAGACTGAGACTTTACCTCCTTAGACACGGAGAAACCCCCTACAGCCGTTCCGGCAGCTTTTGCGGCGCTCTCGATCCCGACCTCACCCCCGAAGGCAAACAAATGGCAGAAGCCTTTGCCGCAGCCTATGCTGGGATCCCTTGGCAAGCTCTCTACGTCAGCCCAATGCGGCGCGCCTTGGCTACCTTGAGCCCCCTGGCCGAGAAAGTTGGCTTGGAGATGCAGATTCGAGAGGGCCTAAGAGAAATTCACTACGGCGAGTGGGAGGGCAAAACCCACGCCGAGGCACAAGAAGCCTACCCAGAAGCCTATTGGCGCTGGATGACCGAGCCGGCCTGGAACGCCCCTCCGGGGGGCGAAACCGCCGTGCAAATTGCCAATCGGGCCATGCCGGTTGTGGCCGAGATCCAGGAAAAATGGACAGGCGGCCACGTCTTGATCGTCTCCCACAAGGCCACCATTCGGGTTATTCTCTGCAGCCTGCTGGGCATCGACCTGGGCCGCTACCGGGATCGCATTGAGGTTTTGGCCGCCTCGGTCAGCGTGGTCAAGTTCGACCGCTATGGCCCCCTTCTGGAAATCTTAGGGGAACGCAGTTATCTGCCTCCCGATCTGCGAGAAAGGGCAGGTACCTAATTGATTTTAGAGAGAGCAAAGTTTAAGATTCCTGAAGTCTTTTGGGTCTCTTTTTGAGGGAGCAATCATGGGCAAAAAACTGGGATTAGCACTGGGCAGCGGCGGAGCGAGGGGATGGGCTCATATTGGTGTGATTCGAGCTCTAGAGCGGGCTGGGATCTCCGTTGACTACATTGCTGGGACGAGCATTGGCGCTTTTGTGGGAGCCATTTATGCAGCGGGAGAACTGGATGAGCTGGAAGACTTTGTGCGAGATCTTAACTGGAAGATGATCCTGTCTTTGTTTGATGTGGTCTTTCCCACCTGTGGCCTGCTGGATGGCAACAAAATTTATGAGCTGCTGACAGAACATTTGCAAGAGCTGTGTATTGAAGAGGCCGGGATCCCCTTTTGCTGTGTGGCTACCGACTTGATCACAGGCCAGGAGGTGCTGTTGCGTTCGGGCAAAATGGCAGATGCCGTGCGGGCCAGCATCTCTATCCCAGGAATTTTCACTCCCTTTCACCACGAAGGGCGCTATCTCGGAGATGGGGGCATTGTCAACCCGGTGCCAGTGCGGGTGGTGCGAGAGATGGGGGCCGATGTTGTTGTTGCGGTCAATCTCAACCATGTGGATCCCGCGGATGTGGAGTCGCAACTGGAAGAAACAGAGGTGGAAGAAACCCTTCAACGGCGACAGCGCTTGAATGCTGAAGGAGAAGTGATCGAAGAAGAAGCCAACTTCATCACCCGCATTCGCAAACGCTATCAATCCCTACAACAAGGGATCCAAGAAAAAATTAGCCAATGGTTTCCAGATGAGCCCTCTGGTCCCAATATTTTCGACGTTATTGGCAAGACGTTGAACGTGATGGAGCAAATCGTTACCCGCAGTGTTTTAGCCGAACATCCGCCGGATTTGCTCTTACAACCCAAGCTGAGCCAGTATGGGATCTTCGATTTTCATCAAGCAGATCCGATTATTCAGGAGGGCTATCGACAAATGCGGCGGGCCATTCCAGAATTGCGACAAAAGTTGGAGCAGTGAACCACCACTTCTTCAGCAGTTCAACCTAAAGCTTTGCAAGGATCTGCGCCCCCAGCTTTCTAAACAATCCCCGATGGATCCTGCTATCAAAATGGGCCTGAAGCTCACTCAATTGGGATAAATTGCAACAGCGATCCCGTGTGGATGAGATGGGCCGGGGCAGATTTTCCATCCTGGTCGGGATGGGCCAGCAGCACACAGCGATCTTGAGGGGTGAGGTCAAACTTGACAGAGGGATCAGGTTCTCTTTCCAGTGGAGGGCTGAGCTGGGGATCCCCGACAAAAGTAAGTCGTGCCAACACGGTCAGCAGGTGATCTTGATGGGCCAGGTCTGACCCAAAAGGAGTCCGCTCTTGTAACGTAACGAGTGCTACCGGGTAACCTTCTCGCATCAAGTAGAAGAGGATCCCGGCACAGCGCTCTACAGCTCGCTCCAACTTGTCTCGATGGATCTCGGGCCTCTCTTTCTGGGGCTGCCAGCGATTTTCAAAACAGAGGGTGATGGCTTGGGATCGTGGACGCTCCAACTCCCGCACGATTAGTTGATCCCGTTTTGCCGAGATCTTCCAATGGACAGAGCGCACATCGTCCTGGGGGCGGTAGGGCCGTAAGCTCAGGTAGTCTCCCTCTCGACCGGGTTGGGGGCGCAATTGGTTGCCGCTGCTGAGCTGATCCCACAGCACCAATCCTTGAACCGAGGCAGGCCGCGGAAACACGATCACCGTTTGGGGATCCCTAATCTCTACCGCCTTGCGGAAGAGTTCAAATGGAAAACTGGTGGCAACTTCAAAACCTTGCAACTGCCAGACTCCCCGCTTTGAAAAAGTATGCTGATAAAAAGTGTCCACCTTGGCACCGGGATCCACCCGCAAAACATAGCTGGAAGGCCAATCTTCCCGCCTCAGCCCCTCAATGCGTTCGCTCACCTGCAACGAAAAGCTGGGCAAGCGCCGTTTGCGGTTGATGAGCGTAAGCCCCAGCAAGACAGGCTGACCGGCAAAAATGCGGCTGGGCAACTGCCGGCTCACCTCCAAATCTTTGAGGGTGATATCAGAGAGGGTACCGCTGATGAGGATGAGGCTGAGCAGCATCCCCAGCAACAAGTACAGGGGATTGTTGCCGGTGTTGAAAGCAGCAATACTCACCAACAGGGCGATCCCGATAAACCGCCCCCCGATACGGGTAAAGCGGAAGCGGCGCAGAAAGCGAACCCGAGATCTCGATCCCTGCTTTGAGGAGAAGGTTCCCCGGCCTCCCATCCTTTGAAATAATTTTCGGCTTAGTTTCAACAACACGGCAGTCCTCTCAGCGCTTTTTCATCCCCAGCCCCTCTCCCAAAGGAGAAGGAGAGTCTGGAATCTACAAGCTACTTCAGTGTAATTTGAAATAATCATAATTGGTGCTATGGGGGTGATGATGTGGAGAGGATGTCTGCGATGGCAACAGCCACCCGTTTTTGTTGACAGAGGGTCAACTCAGGAAAGCAGGGCAAAGACAACACCTGAGCAGCACACAACTCCGCCTTGGGCAGATCCCCCCGCCTGTAGCCCAGCCCTCGGTACACCGGCTGCAGCGGCAACGG